>JBLYYN010000045.1:0-6762 GCA_048550535.1 Gammaproteobacteria bacterium | reverse complement strand
TGCACAGAGAAAGCAGTCGTGCTTGTAATAGGGCGTACTTATAAAAACTCTGTGCCCTCTGTGTCTCTGTGGCAAAGTTTTAAATTTTTGATCAGTCTGCTTATGGCTAATACCAGACACAAGTAACTATCAACTCATATTGATAATGGTAATTCAATATCTCCAATCAATTCTGATTATACGATTTTATCCTAGTCAACCGAGCGTAGCTTGAAGGCGGGCAGCCTGAACCAGAAGGTAGCACCCTTGTCCGGGTTATTGAATGCGCCGACAACGCCATCGTGGATCTCGACCATCTGTCGGCATACTGGCAAGCCCAGTCCATAACTGGTTTCATCATCCGTGGGCTTGTTGCTCAGTTCCACATTGCCCTGAAACAGGTTTTCTAAATCCTCTTCGGTCAATCCAGGGCCGGAATCTTTCACCTCGACCAGGATCTGCTCTCCATTGCTGCTGGCGGATATGGAAATTTTATCTCCTTCCGAGCAGAACTTTATGGCATTGCTAAGCAGGTTGTCCAGCACCTGTCCGATTCGGGTACGGTCGGCCTCAATCACCAGTTTGTCTGAAATTTCCTCGCACTCCAGGCTGATGTTTTTGTCTGTTGCGCGTTTTAGATATGCGTCAATAATTTCATTAATCAGTGATTCGATATTGATCGGCACTTTGGTCAGCCGAATCTGACCAAAGCCGGAAATTTGCATATCCAGAATGCAATCGGTGATGTTCTGCACATAACTGGCCGACTGGCTGATCATCTGGATGGTTTCAATTAACTCAGAGCTGGGGTAGTCATCCCGGTTGAGGTTGAGTTTATGTAGTGTCTGGCTGGAAATGTCCATGATCAGTCCCAGAGGTTTACGAATATCATGGCTGGCGGTGGCCAGAAATTCCTTGTTGATACTGGATAACTGTTTAAGACAGAGCTGGGTTTGTAGTCGTGCCATCAATACCGGGAAGTTGACCGGTTTGGTAACATAATCATTGGCCCCCAGTTCCAGTGCTCGCACAATGCGCTGATCCTCATCGATGGCGGTGACCATGATCACCGGCAGTTCTACCATGGAATGTATCTGGCGCAGGCTGTTGAGTACTTCCAGTCCAGACATGTCGGGCATTTTGATATCCAGCAGAACCAGATCAGGTTTCTGTTCGGCTATTTTTTCCAGGGCATCTTTACCATTCACCGCAAATCGCACGCTATAGTTGGTCGACTCGAGTCTTGCCGCCATTAATTCCCGGTTTAATGCCTCATCCTCGACAATCAAAATATCGGGTGTTGTGAATAACATATCTATATTTCATTTTAATTTTGTTGTAGCCCACTATATCGGTTAAGACGGGTGTATGACAAGATGCCTGTTCAGAATAAAGGTTTTATCTCTGATCATGGAGTGGCGGATGATCTTGGCGCTTTTTCAGGGTAATATTCGTGATCAAAATTTTATTGGGGATCTACCGTGTCCGGAAATACCATAGGCAAATTATTCACAGTCACCACCAGCGGTGAGAGTCATGGTCCCGCCTTGCTGGGTATAGTGGATGGTTGTCCTCCTGGGCTGGAGTTATCCGAAACGGATCTGCAACAGGATCTGGATCGCCGTCGCCCGGGTACCAGCCGTCATACTACTCAACGTCGCGAACCGGACCAGGTGAGAATTTTGTCGGGCATATTCGAGGGCAAAACCACCGGTACGCCCATTGGCCTGATGATTGAAAATGTGGATCAGCGTTCCAAAGATTATGGCAATATTATGGACACCTTTCGTCCCGGCCATGCCGATTACACCTATACCCAGAAATACGGCTTCCGTGATTATCGGGGTGGCGGGCGTTCATCGGCCAGGGAAACGGCTATGCGGGTGGCGGCTGGCGGCATTGCCAAAAAATACCTGAAATCCGCACATGGTATCGAGATTAGAGGTTATCTATCACAACTGGGTCCCATTGCCATTGAGCAGTTTGACTGGGAGCAGGTGCATCAGAACCCGTTCTTTTGTCCCGATGCCGATAAGGTACAGGCGATGGAGGACTATATGGATGCCCTGCGCAAGGATGGCAATTCCGTCGGCGCCAGGATTTCTGTGGTTGCCGAGGGTGTGCCACCGGGACTGGGTGAACCCATTTTTGACCGCATGGATGCCGAGATTGCCTATGCCATGATGAGTATCAATGCGGCCAAGGGCGTGGAGATCGGCGGTGGTTTTGGCTGTGTCGAAGCCAAGGGTACCGAGTTTCGTGATGAAATCACCCCCGACGGTTTTCTCAGTAATCATGCCGGAGGTATTCTGGGCGGTATCAGTTCAGGACAGAATATCGTAGTGCATACGGCCTTTAAGGCCACGTCTTCCATACGATTACCCGGGCGTAGCGTGGACAAGGACGGTAAGCCCATCGAAGTGGTGACCCACGGACGTCATGATCCCTGCGTGGGCATCCGGGCGACACCCATCGTAGAAGCCATGCTGGCGATTGTGTTGATGGACCATATGTTACGCTTCAAGGCGCAGTGCGGGGATGTACAGTCCAGCACACCGGTGATTCCAGCACAGGCACCGGAAGAATAATATTTGCCGCAGAGCCACAGAGGACACAAAGACTTTTTGAGTATTAGCACAATAAATCCTCTGCGTTCTCTGCGGCTCTGTGGCAAAAAATAATCATGATCAAAACCGTTCCCTACTGGCGATTATCCAGCTTTTATTTTTTTTACTTTGCCTCCCTGGGTGCCCTGGTGCCTTACTGGGGACTGTATTTACAGTCGTTGAATTTTGATGCCCGGGCGATAGGTGAGCTGATGGCTATCATCATGGTCACCAAGATCATTGCACCCTATCTATGGAGCTGGATTGCGGATCATACCGGCAGGAGCATGTTGATCATTCGCCTGGCGGCCTTGATGTCGGTGCTGACTTTCGCTGGCGTGTTCCTGAATTCGGGATTTTGGTGGCTGGCGCTGGTGATGATGAGTTTCAGCTTTTTCTGGAATGCCTCCCTGCCTCAGTTTGAAGCGGTTACCATGAATCATCTGGGGCAGGATACCCATAGATATAGTGTTATTCGTCTCTGGGGCTCACTGGGTTTTATTCTGTCGGTGCTGCTGCTGGGTCAGTGGCTGGACAGCGAGGATTATTCACGGGTGCCGCAGTTGGTGATTGTTTTATATATCGGCATAGCACTATCCAGTTTCCTGGTACCCCAGAGTAAGGGGCAGCCTCATGCTAAGGAGCATCTGGGCATCTTTTCGGTCATTCGCCAACCCACGGTGATCGCCCTGTTACTGGTGTGTTTTCTGGCCCAAATGAGTCATGGGCCTTATTACACGTTCTATTCTATTTATCTTAAGCAGTATGGCTATGACAGCAGCACCATCGGTGGGTTTTGGGCGTTGGGTGTGTTGGCCGAGATTATTGTGTTTCTATATATGCAGCGGCTGATGCCCAGATTTGGGCCACAACGACTGCTGATGGTGGCTCTGCTATTAACAGCTTTACGCTGGTATCTAATTGGTCATTATGTGGAATTGTGGCAGATGCTTTTACTGGCCCAGTTGCTCCATGCAGCCAGCTTCGGCCTTTATCATGCGGTGGCCATCGAATTGTTCCATCGTTTGTTCAAGGGCAAGTTGCAGGGACGGGGACAGGCCCTGTATTCCAGCATTAGCTTCGGTGCCGGTGGCGCCCTGGGCAGCTACCTGAGTGGTTTGTTGTGGGACCAGTTGTCACCGGTGTTTATTTTTAACCTGGCTGCCCTGGTGGCCTTGCTGGGTTTTTTCATTAGTTGGCGGTTTATTCGGCTGGAAAGCTAGGGAACCTCTGATTAAGTTGTCATTTCGACCAAAGGGAGAAATCTTGCTTTAAACAGTGGTATAAGTATCAAGTATTTAAGATCCCTCCTTTTCAGTCGGGATGACATATCGAGAGTTAATCAAAGGTTCCCTAGTAAGAAAAGAAAACGCAAATGAACGCAAATAGTCGCTCTAACGCTTCCCTGCGTTCGCGACATTAGTACTTCCTTGTACGTCAACGCGAATTATTGTTATTGTGTAAAAAACATTTGAGTATTTAAAATAATCTTAGCGACACTAATGACACATGACTAGAAAGTTTGGGGGCAGGGTAAAAACAAAGGGATCTTTGATTAATTGTCATCTCGACTGGAGCGAAAGCGAAATGGAGAGATCTAGTTCTGTTTAGGTGTATAAGTCTCGATTTAAGACGACGATTGTGCAGGCCATCTTATTATGAGCTGACAATTGCTTGGTTGCGAAATTATCCAGAAGTTTTCATTCAAAAAATATTTAAAAAATTAGTCCGCAAATTGACGCGAATGAACGCAAATAAGAACAAAGCATCTGTGTGTTGTGCGCTGTAGGCGCACAAATAAAATATTAGCATTTATTTGCGTACCCAAAGAGTATAAATGCATTTGCGGACTAATTCTTTTGATTCTAAATGTTAGCTACAGGGTGGTTAGAGACATCCAGGCCATATGCGTATTGTCAGATCAGGTTTGAGTAACTACAGTTTAGGTTCAATAGAATCTACTATTTATAAGATCTCTCCACTACACTATCGCTCCGGTCGAGATGACAAAAATGATCGCGTTGACGTACACGGATTTATGCCCTTTGGGTATGTACTAATGTCGCGGGCGCAAGGATGCGCAGGAGCGACGCATTTGCGTTTTCTTTTTAATATATTGAGTATCTGAACCATATGAATAAAACATCAAAAACAATCGTACTGGGAATGCTGGCTCTTGTTTCTATAAATAGCTTAGTCAGCTGCGAAACCATCAAGCTGCATCCTTCCAATGATCGACACATGGAAAACCTGCAGCAGCTGACCTTTGATGGCGATAATGGTGAGGCCTATTTCAGTGCGGATGGGGCTTCACTGATCTTTCAGTCCAATCGAGGCGGTTATGCCTGTGACAAAATCTGGACCATGGACATCGATGGCAGTGTCAAGAGAATGGTGAGTCCTGACCCATAAAACAGGGCGATGAAGAGCAGCTTGCCCAGGTGTTTTTAAGCTCAGCTGATGCCAAACTGGCCAACCAATATCTGCAGGCCACCGCCAAATACCTGGGAATGTATCAACAACTGCTCGGGCCCTATGCCTACCAGAAGTTTGCCCTGGTGGAAAACTTCTGGGAAACCGGATTCGGCATGCCGTCTTTTACCCTGCTTGGGTCCAAGGTGATTCGTCTGCCCTTTATCCTGAATTCATCCTACCCCCATGAAATCCTGCATAACTGGTGGGGCAACGGCGTCTATGTGGACTATGCCACGGGCAACTGGAGCGAGGGCTTAACGGCTTATCTGGCCGATCACCTGATCAAGCAGCAACAGGGGCAAGCCGTGGCCTATCGCCAGCAGGCCCTGCAAAAATACAGTGATTACGCGGCGAAGAACCGGGATTTTTCCATAGCCGAATTCCGCGGCCGGCATAGCTCGGCCAGTGAAGCCGTGGGTTATGGAAAAACCCTGATGATGTTTCACATGTTACGAAACAAGCTCGGTGATGAGGTCTTTAAAAAATCACTGCGACGCCTGTATCAGGAGTATCAATTCAAGCTGGCTTCTTTTGCCGAGCTGGAACAAATCTTCTCTGCTGAATATGGCAGTTCCCTGAAGGATTTCTTTTCCCAGTGGGTGAATCGCAGTGGTGCGCCGGAACTGGCCCTGGAGGGTGCCAAGGTATCAGCGAGCAATAACAGTTATTTGCTTGAATTCAACTTGCAACAAAAACAAACCGGCAAGGCTTATCAGCTGGATATTCCCCTGGCCCTGACGCTGGAAGGCAAGACCCGTGCCCATCAGCAGATTATAACCATGACCCGAAAGCAGCAAAGCTTCAGCATTGAAGTGGATGCTCAACCTTTGCGTCTCGATATTGACCCCGCATTCGACATGTTCCGAAAACTGGACATACAGGAAACTCCGGCCGCCTTTACCCAGGTATTTGGCGCCAGTGAGTTAACCGTGATCCTGCCTCGACAGGAAGAGGAAAAGCTAAAAGCAGCCTGGCAGGATTTTGCCCAGGCCATGAGCCATATGGGTCCGGAGACAGTCGATATTATCTGGGATGATGAAATTGAAGCCTTACCGGATCAGAAAGCAGTTGCGGTGCTGGGCTGGTCGAACCGATTCAGCAAGAACATGCAGCAACAACTGGCACAACAGGGGGTGCAGTTTGACACAGATGACATTCAAAACGGTCTGAGCCATACGCCCATAAAAAATCACGCTTTTGCCTGGGCCATACGTTTGTTACCCAAGGGCACTGATGCCGAGGCAGTTCCCCGAGCCTGGATCACTGCCGACAGGCCCGATGCCCTGTCAGGCCTCGGCCGCAAGCTGCCGCATTATCACAAATACAGTTACATGGCCTTTGAGGGGCCGGAGCCTCAGAACAACCTCAAAGGACGCTGGCCGGTGAGCCAGTCACCCATGACCGTCCTGTTCAAACCCAACACGGCACCAGCGCGGCTGCAGCAGCAGATGGCACTGATAGAAGCCGGTTCAAAGTTCAGTCAACAAAGAATGCTGGAGACCATTAACCGGCTCACCGATCAGTCGATGCAAGGTCGCGGTTTTGGAGATCAAGGGCTGGACAGGGCAGCGGATGTTATCGCTAAAGCCATGGCCCAGGCAGGACTCAGACCTGCCGGTGATCAGGGGAGTTATTTCCAGGCATTCACCGCAAGCGGTGGCCAAGACCATAAAACGGCCCAGCTGAAAAACGTCATCGGCGT
>JBLYYN010000044.1:0-15150 GCA_048550535.1 Gammaproteobacteria bacterium | reverse complement strand
TCTCATCATCCTTGCCTTCGACTTTAGGTGGGTTGAACATAATATGGTAAGTACGACCTGAGGCGACATGGACGCGACGTCCGGACATGCGTTTGATAATTTCAGCATCATCGACATCGATTTCGACGACACCGTCGACGTCGACTTTGGCTTTTAATGCTTCGGCCTGAGGGATGGTGCGGGGGAAACCATCGAACAGGAAGCCACTTTTACAGTCGTCTTCTTTAATGCGTTCTTCAATCAAACCCAGAATAATGTCGTCAGACACCAGACCACCGGCATCCATGACTTTTTTTGCTTCCACACCCAGAGGTGTGCCGGCCTTCACTGCTGCACGCAGCATATCGCCGGTGGATATCTGTGGAATATTGTATTTATCTTTAATGTAATTAGCCTGAGTGCCTTTACCGGCGCCTGGGCCACCTAATAATATCAATCGCATATTACTCTCCCGTCTTAACAAAATGCAGCAGCGAGCTTTCGCTCGCGACCAGTTTTAATCTTATTGGTCTCGAACTGATGTCCGCTGCTACGGTTATTTGTATACGCTTTCAAAATGAGTGCCGGGCTGGAAACCCCAGAGATCATCCAGATGGAATTCACGGATAAGACGGTCAACTGCCTGCTGACCTTCATCCCGGTTAAGTTCCCCCAGGACCATTTTGGCGGCATTGCGGTTGTAGCCGCTGGCCATCATGGCGTGGGTTTCGATCATTTCTCGTGCTTTATCAAAAGTCATTTTAAAAGCCTTGCCGCAGAGACACAGAGTACATAGAGATTATTTTGTTTAGATACATTAATCATTCTCTGCGATCTCTGTGCCTCTGTGGCAAATATGTTGAATAAAAAAAGGAGAAGCAAAATGCTTCCCCTTTTTATTTAAACTTCGAAAGTATCGAGTTTTTTAGCAACTGAGTGTAATTTCAGTGTGACATAGTCAGGCATGCCGTTGGCTTTGTAGGGGGGGTAGGCCTCACCCTGAATCAGCGGGTATAGATAATCTTTACAGGCCTGGGTGATGCCGAAACCATCATCGGTGATGTAATCCATAGGCATCATTTTTTCAACATTGGCGACTTCCGACAGGGGGGCCTGGCCAATTTCCCATTTATAGGGGTTGTTGGATTTACGAACCACCGTGGGCATGATGGAATTATGGCCTTCCAGGGCAAATTCAACGGCTTTTTCGCCCAGGGCATAGGCCTGTTCGACATCCGATTGCGATGCCAGATGGCGTGCGGCACGCTGCAGATAATCAGCCACCGCCCAGTGGAATTTGTGGCCCAATTCATCTTTGATCATGTTGGCTACAACCGGGGCTGCGCCACCTAACTGGGCGTGACCAAACGAATCGCGGGTGCCCTGTTCAGCCAGGAACTTGCCATCGGGCCAGTGGGTACCTTCAGACACAACGATGGTGCAGTAACCGTATTCTTTAACCCGGGCATCAACCTGAGCCATGAATTTGTCTTTATCAAATTCAACTTCCGGGAACAGGATGACCACGGGAATACCTTCGTCTTCGATCAGGCCACCGGCCGCTGCAATCCAGCCAGCATGACGACCCATTACTTCCAGTACGAAGATCTTGGTGGAGGTTTTTGCCATGGAGCGTACATCAAAAGAGGCTTCCATGGCCGACACCGCAATATATTTGGCGACTGAGCCAAAGCCGGGGCAGTTGTCGGTGATGGGCAGGTCATTATCCACGGTTTTGGGTACATGAATGGCCTGAACCGGGAAACCCATTTTTTCAGACAGCTGGGAGACTTTGTAACAGGTGTCGGCTGAATCTCCGCCACCATTGTAGAAGAAGTAACCGATGTTGTGGGCCTTGAAGACTTCAATCAGGCGCTCATACTCTGCCTTGTTGTCTTCCAGGCTTTTCAGTTTAAAGCGACAGGAGCCGAAGCCGCCGGATGGGGTGTGTTTGAGCGCAGCGATGTCTTCAGCAGACTCTTTACTGGTGTCGATTAACTCTTCAGTGAGAGCACCGATGATGCCATTACGACCCGCGTATACATTAGCTATTTTATCGGGGTGCTGACGGGCTGTTTCGATCACACCACAGGCTGAAGCATTAATCACGGCGGTGACACCACCAGATTGTGCATAGAATGCGTTTTTTGCGCTCATTTCGACTCCTCATGTCCACTTGGGTGGTTATTAGAATATTGGGGTGACCCATAAAATTTGACTGATAATGACGCAAGCAGCGGAGGCAAACAAATCAAGCTTATTTATGGTGCCCCTAATCCGGGTTTATAATTAACCGGGAAAATGTCATTGTTGCCCAATTAACTAAATGAAATATCTAGGATTTTTCGGTGCCGGGTGGGGGTGCTGGATTACTGTCCTGCTCCATATCATTTTCCCGAGCATGATCGGACTGTACCTGGAGTAGAGAAATAATGCAGTCACCCATGTCATCGTATTCAAAGATGCCGGTGCCGTATTGCTGATAACCACGATAGAAAAACTGACAACGGTAATTCTGCAATCCGGTTTTGAAAATAATGAAATTACAGCCAGCATAACTCCACAGCACCGCAGGGCAGGCCTCGGTTTCCCGATCACTGGGGCTGAGTCGGATATCGGCTTCGGCATATTGCAGCTCGATGCCACTGTCTTCTCCCCAGCGTTCGTTCAGGGTGGATTGAAGGGTCCAGATTTCAGTATCGGTAAAGTCGGGTACGCCTGGCATAATCTCTTCCGGTTAGGGTTTTCAGTCAGGCGCTGAGAATACATTAAATCGGGCACAAATTCACCGGGCAAAAAAAACCGCGTATGAGAACGCGGTTTTTAAGTCGGCTATAAGTGCTGCTGCTATTGTTGTTCAAGCAATGAAACACCACTGGCAGATGAAGTGCTATCTGAATTGGTTAACGAGTATGAAGTTATAGCACCCTCGGCCTGAGCACCAATAAATGCTAGGCTGGCTTCACCTGTACATCCGCTGCCACAAGAGGTACCACCTGTGCCGGCAATTTCAAAACTGTTAACAGTATCTTGGAATGGAATTGGGGCTAAATTGTTGCCCTGATATTCACCACCTGCTGTGGATATATCAAAGCTAGTAATATTGCCAGTTGAAAAGTTGGCAGTCATAATAACATTAGTTTGCCCAAGGTCATTACCAAGATTATCAGTGGTAGTACCACCGATGCTATTATAATTATAAGTGCCACCAATACTTGCAAGACTTGCTATGGTCGCTGGGTCAGTAACATCCAGCACCTGATCACTATAAATGAGATGCAGGTTCTGGGTATGCTCCAGAGGCTCACCGTTTTCGAGGACGGTGAAATCACCTTGCCAGCGTCCCCAGGCAACATTAACAGGGACCGAGCTTGGTCCAATCTGGCTAACACTACCCAGGCTGGAAGGAACTGCGGTGTTGCGGCTGATGGAATGAGTAGTACCATCCAGGTCTTCATCATAGGCCACTACCGGAAGGGTTTCACCGCTGGCCAGGGTTTCCAGATAGATTGCATCAGTGCCGTTTTCCAGTACATAGACTGGTGCGGCAACACCGGTTAAACCTGAAGGATCGGAGTGGTTGAAGGCAAGCACCATACCGGAGCCCGCAGGGGCATTATTGCTGGGATCACCCAGTGACGGATTAATCACCGAACCGGTGGCGGGGTCAGACAGGTCAACAGCAGGAATGTCAGCGAATTCCAGGCCTGCAGTGGAGGTCACCGTGCCGGCCGCTGATATAGTCTCTGAGCTGGTTTCAGCAGTGGCCACAACTTCTGTCTCATCGCTTAAGCCATCAAACACCAGGGTTGGATTTAGAATGGGTGTGGGTTCGGTGGTTTGCGAGGCAATATGGAAGTATTCATCATTGGTAAAGTTGAATTCACCGGTGGAGTTGCTAGCCACTACGGCGCCATCGACTACGCCGCCATACAGGCCGTCGGCTAAATTGCTGCCGTCAGTCGCACAGCTGCCGTCGGTGCACAGCACCAGCCCGTAATGGGTGCCGCGGATACCAATGGTGGCCACGGTGGTGTTGACACGGTAATTCTGTTTATTACGGTGACCAATGGCCCCGGTAATGGTACGAAAGCCACCTTTGATCAGTTCAAATAAAACCCGCTCGCTACCATCTTCCGAGCCGTTGTAGCGAAAATCGGAAAAGCGGAATTCGGTGTTGGGACGCAGTGAAATGAGAGCGCCGTCTTTCAGGCGGATCTGGGTATGGCTGTTGTGCGCGGTTTTTACGGTGTCACCCTTGAGCACACTGGAATTACGCACCAGTTTACGCACCGAACCTCGGTTGACGGCACTCAGTTCACCCATGTTGATAATGACCCTGCCGATATTGTCGACGGGATCCGGGGTCACGGCCTTCTGTGCCACTCGCATGGGGGCGGCTTTTTGTTTGGGGCGTGGCTGGGGTAAACGAATAGATTCAGGGGTTTTGGCAATCTTGGCTGATGCTGCCTGACCCGTAGCAAAGCCAGGTAGCTGGAGTCTGGCGCCTACACTGAGTGCGTTTGGGTTACCCTTGAACACTTGAGGGTTACTGCTGACCAGTTCCTGACGCAGGCGGGCCTGTTGTTTGCTGTTGCCAGGGAACAGGTTGCGGGCTATGGAGTATACGCTGTCACCCGGCTTTACCAGCCAGTGACTGTCGTTGATCATACCGGCCTGACTTACCATGGGCAGGCTCATACCGAGTACCAGGCCAGCGATGACGGCGGTAAATGGTTTTAGATTATTCATGATGCACCTCTGTTACTGCTCTGTGCTGAGTTTGGGCTGGTCACCGACTAGAATGCGTAATTTAGATTCAAACTGATTATGGTTCGATCATGATTGTGTATTTCCACATTCGATCGGTTGTCACTATAGCTTAGTTTAGTGTCCAGTCGCCATTGCTTATAGAATAGCCAAAGCAGCTGGGCATCTACTGTGACGTAGTCGTCATCTCTGATAATTGTATTATAGGCGGGGAAGGTCTGATAATCGTCATAAGCGCTGTTTTGCAGGCCTGTGGAGGCCTGTAGCGCCAGTTTTGGGCTAAAATTGAGACCTATTCCCAGTTTAATGCCCCAGATATCCCGTTCCACATTGGCCTGGGCGTTGGCATCCGCATCCAGCTCGGGCATTTCCGTACCGATATTCAGGATACTGAAGAAGGAGGGGGACAGGGAACCGCTGAAATTGTGAGTATACCCCAGGCTGAGTGTGCTCAGCGCCGAGTTGCGGTATTCCTGATCTGTGTAGTCCAACACGGCGTATTGCAGGGTGGTCGTGATATTGGATTCCTGACTCAGCGCCTTATGCCATTCGAAATTAAATGCGTTTAAATTGCGGTACTTTTCACTGTCGAGGTTGAACTGCTGGGTTATGAAGACGTATCTAAAGCGATTGTATTTCTGTAGCTGGGTCAGGCCAAACTGCAGACTACCGGTGGTGGAATCATACTGGTCCAGTTCGGAATTGATTTTGCTGTTGGCGGTGATGGCGCCATCCAGCATCCAGCCGGGTTTAAAGGGGTGGCTGATTTGCCAGGATGCGGTGAGACTGCTAAATGTATCATCCTGTTCCAGGCTCTCCTCATTGAGAGCAACCAGAACCAGTTCATCGGCATTGGCGCCGCCGTTCACATTGCTGTCGCTACCCATGGCCAGCTCGACATAGCCATTGGTTGTGGTGCGGTAGCGGGCTTCCTTGCGGCGGATATTATCCAGATAAGCCTCGGCGGTTTGTTTGACTTTAGGCGGAGGATTAATCGCCATGACCTTTTCGAATTCCTGCCGGGAACGGGCATATTCTTCCAGTATGAAATAGCCGCGAGCGAGCTCCAGTCTGGCTACATGATCACTCGGGTGGAACAGCAGTACGCGTTCCAGGGCAAATACCCCTTCCGAGGCATGACCTGTATCTATCGCGGATACACCATAAAAGTAATCGAAATAGGGGTCGCCCTCCATCTGCTTGATGTACTGTAGAGCATAGTCGTAAGCGGCCTGGCGTTTGTAAGTGACGAACAGTGATTGCAGATGCTGTAAATTGAAGGTTTCTGCTGCATGGGTTTTAAAGGAGAGCAGAATAGATAAAGCCACAAATAAAATTACAGGTCGTACCACAACATTCCTAGAAAACAGCATATTCGTCAGATAATTATAGAGTATATGTTAAGGATTTATTTGAACCACGGCAAAAAAAGGCGATGAATCATCATCGCCCTTATCGATTCTGCTTAACTTAAAAACTAATTTTTGACCAGATTTTCCTGGAAAATGGCTTTGTGAACGTCGCCGATACTAATTATACCGATTAACTTGTTATCGTCTGTGGTCACAGGTATACGACGAATCTGTTTTGAGCACATCATGGAAGCTGCTTTCAGCAAGGGCATTTCCGGTGTTACTGAGGCCACCGCATCGGTCATCAGATCACCGACTTTTTTATCCATGATGTGTCTGTAATCGGTTTCCATGTCCTCAAAATTGATATTGCTACCCTGTTCCATCAGTTGTTGGACATCCGGAAACATATTGCGAAGTATGTCTTTCTCGGACAAAACGCCGATGAGCTTTTCACTGGCATCGATGACGGGTACACCAGAAATTTTATTGAAACACATGGTTGATGCAATGTCCCTGATGGATGTATCGGATGTGGCGCTTTTGACCGATGTGTTCATAATATCTTGTACGATCATGTATATATTCCTCCTCAGGAATGCTACAGCACTGAGGTTAATTCCTCTGCCTGGGTTACTCGACGGTTGTTGTTGATTAAAGTCAAGTTGTGTTGGGCTATGTTATAGCCAATACGTCTTTGGCTCGTCCAGCAAAGATTTTTGATCCATGACTGTGTTTTATTTATTTAAGAAAACAATGAAAAGGTAATATATATCAGTAATTTATCGGCTTATGGATCATATAAGCTATAAAATTCAAGGCCTTGTAAATCATCAGGTTAATAGCTTCTGTGCCTGGGGATGGTTGATGTGCAGCAATATTTTTATCAAGTTTTGAACAGATTTATTTTTAAGGAGCCTCTGATCAATTATATGATACTTCTGGCTTACAGGCTTATTTGTGATCAAGACATGACTTTGAAAGCAGGTTGGACACCTGTCGAAAAGTCATAACGCCGAGCACGAATAAGCCTGTAAGCCCCTACGGGCGAGGCCTGAAGCGCACATTTACTACGTTGCAAACCTTGTTAAGGACTAAGGCCATTAACTGCGCTTTGCGTCTTGCAACTGTACGCTTCAGGTCACGCAGAAGCCATCATATAATTAATCAGAGGTTCCTTAATAGTGAAATACCGGTAGAATCAGCGCAGAATTTTAACGGGCGGATGATGAATGTCGGAACTTCCTACACAGCTGGAAGCTGAAAATATCAGTTGCACTCGGGGTTATAGAGATTTGTTCAGCGGTCTGGGCTTCGTGCTCGAACCTGGGCAAATACTGCGGGTGGAAGGTGAGAACGGCAGTGGCAAAACCAGTTTGCTGAGAATCCTGTCCGGGCTGGCGCTGCCGGTGGAGGGTGTGGTGCGCTGGAATGGTGACGATATCCGCAATCCGGACTCCGATTATTTCCAGCACCTGCTGTATCTGGGGCACAAGCCCGGGATTAAATTTGAACTGAGCGCGGTGGAAAATCTGCAACTGGCGAAAGCCCTGTTTGGTAATCGTGAGCACAATGGTATCGAAGAGGCCCTGTATCAGGTAGGGCTTTATGGTTTTGAAGACATTCCCTGTGCTTATCTGTCAGCCGGGCAAAAACGTCGAGTGGCGCTGGCCCAGCTGTTCCTGACCCAGGCCAGGCTGTGGATACTGGATGAGCCCTATACCTCACTGGATGTGGCTGCGGTGACACTGCTGGAATCGGTATTTAAAAAGCATGTGCAGGACGGCGGCATGCTGGTGATTACCTCACATCAGCAGGTGCATATTGATGGCTGCACGCTCAAACGACTGGTGTTGCCGGATACCCGGCTGGAACAGGTGGCCTGATGGTAGAGTCCCGTTTAAGTACGGCCTTTCTGGCCCTGTTAAAGCGCGATTTACTGCTGGCCTACCGTCACCGCAATGAATTATTGAATCCCCTGTTTTTCTTCATACTGGTGGTGACTTTATTTCCCCTGGGAACCACTCCGGAAAAAACCTTACTAATGACTATGGCGCCCGGGGTGATCTGGGTGGCGGCGCTGCTGGCCGCTATGCTGTCACTGGATACCCTGTTCCGGGCCGATTATGAGGATGGTACACTGGAGCAGATATTGCTCAGTCCCCATCCTTTGTCGGTGATGATTCTGGCCAAGATTATTAGTCACTGGCTGGTGACCGGATTTCCGATGATCTTGCTGGCGCCCCTGCTGGGGGTGTTCATGTATTTACCCAGCGAAGGGCTGGGCGTGCTGATGTTGACCCTGGCACTAGGAACGCCGGTACTGAGTCTGGTTGGAGCCATAGGTATGGCATTGACTGTGGGATTGCGTCGCGGTGGTATGTTATTGTCCCTGCTGGTGCTTCCTTTATATATCCCGGTTCTGATATTCTCCGCCAACGCTGTGGATGCGCATCTGGCCGATATGGCCATTAAAGGGCAGATGTATTTCCTGTCTGCTATGCTGGTACTGGCCATTACCCTGGCCCCGGTGGCCACAGCGGCGGCGTTGAGGATAAGCCTGGAATGAAGCGATTTTTTTAAGGCAAAGATTTATGCCCTTTGGGTATGCGAAGTTTGTTTAGCTGGTTTGTACCTGCCTGGGTATTTGCATAGGTGACCTTGCGTCCCTGCATACCCCAAGGGCATAAATCTTTGCGACAACCATTTGAATTGGACTAATGAAATTACCTGCAATTGTGCATAGATTTTCCTCGCCCCGAAATTTTTATTTCATGGCGGGACGACTGATCCCCTGGCTGGGCTGGTCCTGTTTGCTGATCATGTTGATCGGACTGTATTATGGCCTGGTGGAAGCGCCGCCGGATTACCAGCAGGGTGAAAGTTACCGCATTATGTTCATCCATGTACCCAGTGCCTGGATGTCCATGTTTATTTATATGGTGATGGCCAGTGCAGGTGCCATAGGCCTGATCTGGCGTATCAAGCTGGCAGATATTGTGGCCTCTGCCAGTGCGCCCATCGGGGCGGCGTTTACCTTTCTGGCCCTGGCGACAGGCTCGCTCTGGGGTAAACCTATGTGGGGTGCCTGGTGGGTATGGGATGCCCGGCTCACTTCGGAATTGATATTGCTGTTTCTGTATCTGGGTTTTATTGCCCTGCAGGCTTCGATTGAGGATCCGCGCAATGCGGCTCGGGCCGGTGCCGTGCTGGCCCTGGTGGGTGTGGTGAATATCCCGATCATCCATTATTCAGTGGAATGGTGGAGTACCCTGCACCAGGGGCCCACGGTAACCAAGTTTGACAAGCCTTCCATTCACCTCAGTATGCTGATCCCGTTGCTGCTGATGGCGCTGGCTTTCAAACTGTATTATGTGACTTCGCTGCTGATGCGGGCACGCAGTGATGTATTACTGAGAGAACAGAACAGCCGCTGGGTAAAGGAGCTGGTGAACAATGACGCTTGAAGAATTTTTCCATATGGGCGGCTATGCTGTGTATGTATGGAGCTCCTACGGTCTGGCATTTATTGTATTGCTGGCTATTTTTTTTAGCCCGATGATGAGCCGCAAGCGCATACTCAAGGATCTGCGCATGAAATATCGTCAGCAGGCCCGGCAAAAGCAGGGACAATGAACAGCAAGGACGGAGTATCCGCTATGGCTAAACTTTTAACCGGGCAGTCGGTCAGATAAATGGCGTGAATCCAGTCCACCGGCTATGCTGCCTAAACGAAATTTGAATATATAGAGACGAGATATGACTCCCCGCCAGAAAAGAATGACCTTTGTCGCTGTGCTGATCGCAGGAATTGCTGTTGCGGTTACACTGGCCCTCCAGGCCTTCAACGAAAACCTGTTATATTTCTTTAGCCCGACCCAGGTGAAAGCCGGTGAAGCCCCTAAAGATCACAGTTTCCGCCTCGGTGGGCTGGTGGTGGATGGTTCGGTAGTTCGAGATCCTGACAGCCTGAAAATTAACTTTGATCTGTCCGATACCGCCGAAATTATTACTGTGCAATATGTAGGCATACTGCCGGACCTGTTCCGTGAAGGGCAGGGTATAGTGGCCACCGGTAAGATCCAGGATGGTATGTTCATGGCGGACCAGGTACTGGCCAAGCATGATGAAAATTACATGCCGCCGGAAGTCGCCGATAGTCTGAAAGATGCCGGCATCACCACTCATAATGGGGAACCCCTCAAATGATTGCTGAAATTGGACACTTTGCCCTGATCATCGCTCTTTGGCTGGCAGTGATTCAGGGCTTCATACCTTTCATTGGCGCTGCTCGCCGAAATCCCACCTGGGTGGCCGTGGCACAACCGGCAGCTTTGGGGCAAATGCTGTTTGTAGCCATCAGTTTTATCTGCCTGACCTGGGCCTTTGTGCAGAATGATTTTTCCGTGGCCTATGTGGCGCGACAATCCAATACCGAACTGCCCCTGATGTATCGCATCTCGTCGGTCTGGGGTGGTCATGAAGGCTCACTGCTGCTGTGGGCTTTTCTGCTGTCTCTGTGGACCGCGGCGGTGAGTCTGTTTAGTCGCAATATTCCCCAGGTAATGCGGGCCAGAGTGCTGGCGGTGATGGGCCTGGTGAGTATTGGTTTTCTGCTGTTCCTGCTTTTAACCTCCAATCCCTTTGAGCGCATGTTCCCGGCACCTCTGGAGGGACGAAGCTTAAATCCCTTATTGCAGGATATCGGTCTGATTATTCATCCACCTATGCTGTATATGGGTTATGTTGGCTTTTCTGTGGCCTTTGCCTTTGCCATTGCAGCCATGCTGGGTGGCCGTCTGGATGCGGCCTGGGCACGCTGGTCGCGGCCCTGGACTACTGCTGCCTGGGTATTCCTGACTGTCGGCGTTACCCTGGGAAGCTGGTGGGCCTATTACGAATTAGGCTGGGGTGGCTGGTGGTTCTGGGACCCGGTTGAAAATGCCTCGTTTATGCCCTGGCTGGTTGGCACGGCACTGGTCCATTCCCTGGCGGCCACTGAAAAGCGTGGCGTGTTCAAGGCCTGGACTGTGTTACTGGCGGTGTTTGCCTTCTCCCTGAGTCTGTTGGGTACCTTCCTGGTGCGCTCCGGGGTGCTGACATCGGTCCATGCCTTCGCCACCGATCCGGCCCGAGGCGTGTTCATCCTGATTTTCCTGGGGCTGGTTGTGGGCGGTTCGCTGCTGCTGTATTCCTGGCGGGCACCCAGCATCCGTAGCAATACCCGTATCAACATGGTATCCCGTGAAGGCGGTATCCTGGTGAATAATGTGTTGCTGGTGACAGCGGCGGCTTCGGTGTTATTGGGTACTCTGTATCCACTACTGCTGGATGCGCTGAATATGGGTAAGATTTCGGTGGGACCTCCGTATTTTAATTCCGTATTTGTGCCCCTCACCGCACCACTGGCGATGCTGGTGGGCGTGGGTGCCCTGCTGCGATGGAAGGGCGATCATCTCAGTCGACTGGAACGGCCATTAATCATAGGTGTAGTCATCAGTTTACTGATCGGTGTACTGGTGCCGGTGTTATTCCTGCCGGAAGTGCTGTTTGGGGCTATTCTGGGCATTACCCTGGCGGTGTGGGTGTTCTATACCAGCCTGTTGAATGTGTACACGCGCATTTCAGCTAAATCGGACAAGCTCGCCGCTCTACTGGCTATTCCCCGTGGTTACTACGGTATGATTTTTGCGCATACGGGCATTGCGGTGTTTATTGTGGGGGTCACTCTTACCAGTCTCTACAGCATTGAAAAAGACGTGCGCCTGGTGTCCGGGAACAGTTACAGCATGGGGGGTTACGATTTTGAGTTCAAAGGTGTCAGCGAGAAAATCGGCCCCAACTACAAGGCAGCTCAGGGTGATTTCAGGGTCAGCAAAGACGGTGAATTTGTGGCTCAGTTGCATAGCCAGAAGCGTGTATATAATGCCGGTGGCATGCCTATGACAGAAGCCGGTATCGATCCAGGTTTATTCCGTGATCTTTATGTGTCCCTAGGTGAACAACTGGATCAGAGTAAAGACGCCTGGAGTGTGAGACTGTATCACAAGCCGTTCATTCGCTGGATCTGGCTGGGCGCATTATTTATGGCCTTCGGTGGCATTCTGGCGGCATCCGATCGACGCTATCGGGTGGAGGCCAGAAATGAGCAAACCGCAGCCCTTCCAGCAGGAGCGGTCTAGTGTCCCGATATCTGGTCCCCATAGGTTTTTTATTGCTGGTGATTCTGCTCGGTGTCGGGCTTACCCTGGATCCTCGTGAAGTGCCTTCGCCATTTATCGATAAACCGGCACCGGACTTCACCCTGCCGCGTCTTGAGCAGGTCGATCAGAACATTTCCCCAAAAGATATGCTGGGCCATGTCTGGTTGCTTAATGTCTGGGCTACCTGGTGTAATGCCTGCCGGGCCGAGCATGAAACCCTGGTATCCCTGTCACAGACGAATATCGTGCCCATAGTCGGACTGAATTACAAAGACCAGAATGACATGGCCAGCCGCTGGTTACAGCAACTGGGTAATCCCTATGTGACCAATGCAGTGGATGCTGATGGTCGGGTAGGAATTGACTGGGGCGTGTATGGCGCGCCAGAAACTTTCCTCATCGATAAAAAAGGCATCATTCGTCACAAACATATCGGGCCGGTGTATCCGCAGGTGATTGAAGAAAAAATCATCCCGATGATTAAACAATTACAGGGAGAGCAGGGGTAAGAGCTTTGCCACAGAGGCACAGAGTTCACACAGGAGCTTTGGGTTTCTTTGATAATAGCCGCCTGCTAAGAATTTGGAAGTGAGTTTGAATTTATGAAAATAACTAAATTAAAAAACCTATACACCTCTGTGCCTCTGTGGCAAGTTTTGGCTTTTACCCTGTTGTTTCTGGTTTATCTAACAGCCCAGGCCAAGATAGAAAGCCTGGAATTTAATTCGCCCCAGATGGAAGCGGACTATAACGTGCTGATTGATGAACTGCGGTGCCTGGTGTGCCAGAACCAGAATCTGGCAGATTCTAATGCCGAGCTGGCGCAGGACTTGCGCAAACAGACTTATGAAATGCTGCAACAGGGTAAAAGCCGTGAAGAGGTGGTGGATTTCATGGTCACCCGATACGGCGATTTTGTTTTATACCGGCCACCGTTTAAATTGACTACTTTGTTGCTCTGGCTGGGGCCATTACTACTGTTTCTTATTGCACTCACTATCGTAGTGACGTTCTTCCGCAAACAGCAACAAACCCCTGTTAACGTTTCCGATCAAGAGAAAACCAGGGCACATTCATTGCTGGATGATGACTGAGCCGAACGTTGTTTAACTGACATTCAGAGTGCCAAAAATGATTCAGATTGAGGCGCGATTTGACCCTAATGGCCGAGTCCTTAGCAAGAGTCGCAACAATGAACTGGATCATTTTTGGCGCTCCCTCCGGGCTTGTCTGTGTTTGCCCACGGACGTCGTTATCGAAGCTTGCTGTAGATGACTACAGCGGCACTTCGATGACTCACCGTGAACAAGCACAGACAAGCTGAATGTTTGCTAAACAATGTTCGGGTCAGTAAACTTCCGATTGTTTAATTAATGGCATCATGCGTGATGGCTGAATCGCCCTGGGCTAATTACTGATTTTCGAGAACTTATATGTTGGCTTTTATTACTGCAATTATCGCTTTAATCCTGTTGGCTTTGGCCTTGTTGATTCCTGCACTGATTAGAAAAAACCGCCTGGAAGCTGATCGTTATGATCAGGAAAATACGCGCATTGCCCGTGAGCGACTGGCAGAACTGAAAAAAGATCTGGCCGAGGCTAATATTAATCAGCAGGAATATGATCAGGTTAAAGATGAACTGGAACAGTCTCTGGCTATGGATCTGTCACAGGTAGGCGAAGAGCAAACTTCAGCCGTTGAGAACAGCGATAAATCCCTGGCCATTACACTGCTGGTGTTAATTCCCCTGCTGTCTATTCTCACTTATAGCCAGTTGGGTCGGTTTGATTCACTGGATGGATCAGCAGCACAGGAGATAGCAGGCTCCGGCCATGAAGAGGACGAAATGTCCATGTCCATGGAGCAGGCAGTGGCACAGCTTGCCGAACGTCTGCAACAGCAACCGGATAATGCCGAAGGTTGGTTCATGCTGGCCCGTTCATTGATGAGCATGCAGCGTTATGGCGAAGCTGCCAAAGCCTTTGGAAAAACCGTAGCATTGATGCCGGGCAATGCTGATATTTTGCTGGCCTATGCCGATGCCTTGGCTATGTCTGAAGGTGGCAGGCTGAGTGGTAAAGCTTATGTCAGCATAAAACAGGCGCTGGAGATCGATGCACAAAATCTTCAGGGTTTATGGATGCAAGGTATGGCGGCCAATGAAACCGGCGATTATCACCTGGCATTGAGCAGCTGGTACCAGTTAATGCCTATGCTCAATGACAATATCGAGGCGCAGACTCAATTACGCAGTATGATTGCCAGCGTTGAGCCTCAGCTTGGCCCTGACGCTTTATCTGGTCTACGTGCTCAATATCCGGTCGAGAAACAGGCACCCGTCGCATCGGTGGCATCCATAACCGTCAGTGTGTCACTGGATGATTCGATGAAAGACAAGGTATCTGCCAGCGATACTTTGTTTATTCTGGCTCGTGCGGTTAGTGGGCCACCCATGCCACTGGCCGCTGTGCGCAAACAGGTATCGGACTTACCCATCGAAGTGGTCCTGGATGATTCCCTGGCGATGATGCCGGAAATGAAATTATCCGGGTTTGAACAGGTGAAAGTAACCGCTATTGTATCCAAGGCGGGCACAGCTGGCTTAAAGAGTGGCGATCTGTACGGTGAAGTGACGCCGGTGGCCGTTAAGGCGGGTCAGCAAATCAGCGTGTTGATTGATCAGATTCAATAAGTTGTAAGTCGTAGGTCGTAAGTCGTAGGTCGTAGGTCGTAAGTCGTAAGTCGTAAGTCGTAAGTCGTAAGTCGTAAGTCGTAAGTCGTAAGTCGTAAGTCGTAAGTCCAAAAAATTGTGTCTTGTTTTTCATCGAATGCAGCAAGAATTTTT
>JBLYYN010000043.1:0-16321 GCA_048550535.1 Gammaproteobacteria bacterium | reverse complement strand
GCTCAGCCTGGTCCAGGGGCAAAGGCCGCCCATGGCCGACATCGCAAAAAGGGCAACGCCTAGTGCAGATTTCACCCATGATCATGAAAGTGGCGGTACCATGCCCAAAACATTCGCCCAGATTGGGACAGGACGCTTCTTCGCAAACCGTAAACAACTGATTTTCTCGCAATACTTTTTTCAGTCGCTTCACTTCCGGGTGGGCCGGATGTTTAGCTCGAATCCACTCGGGCTTGCGCAGGCGCTGTTGGGGCTGGCTGATTTTTACCGGGATTCGAGACACCTTGTCGGCACCCCGGTGCTTTTCACCAGCTATTACTTTTCGTTTTTCAGTCATTGATATTGCTTACTTGTTTAATTTCAAATTGCTGGCATAAATGGCTCAGTAGCCGGTTTTCAATATCCGGCAGAGCATAATGGTGGCCTAGTTTACTCAAACTGGTCACTTCTAAACCCTCATATCCGCAAGGGTTGATGCGGCTAAAAGGCTCCAGATCGACATTCACATTGAAACTGAGCCCATGGTAGCATCGCCCCTGTTTCACCCGGAGCCCCAGTGCTGCAATTTTTGCCTGCTGCACATACACCCCAGGCGCATCTGGGCGAGCCTGGCTTTCTATATTAAGCTCGTCAAGCAGTGCAATAATCGATGCTTCCAATCGAGTAACCGTCGCCCTGACTCCCAGCTTACGTCGTTTCAGATCCAGCAGGGTGTAAGCGACCAGTTGTCCGGGGCCATGGTAAGTCACCTGACCACCACGGTCAGATTCTACCAGAGGAATCTCCCCTGGCCTAAGTACGTGCTCAGGTTTACCGGCCTGACCCAGGGTAAACACCGAAGGATGTTGTAAAAACCAGATTTCATCAGGGGTGATTTCGGTTCGAGACTGGTTGAATGCCTGCATTTTCCGCCAGCTGCTTGCATACTCCTGCACACCCAGTCTGCGTACGATTAGCGGTATATCCATGGTGATCAATCAGAATCGATAGCGATTAGATGGCATAAAGCACATGTTCACAGGCCGTCAGCTCCATATAGATACCATCCAGATGAGCCTTGTTTTGTGCAGTAATGGTAATGGTAATACTGGTGTACTTACCGCCCCTGCTTTCCGCCAGACGCATGGCCCCTTCGGACAAATCAGGCACATGACGTGTGATGATTTCCAGCACAGCCAGTTCCAGCTCAGGACCGGTCTTGCCCATGGCTTTAATGGGAAACTCACAGGGAAACTCGAACAGGGTTTCCTCTTCAGCCTTAATTCCTGCCATATCAGTCTTCACCCTGACGCAAATGGGCCTTGTAGGCCTGGTAAATATCGATCATTTTACTCCATATGGGGCCAGCCTGGCCATTTGCAACCGATTCACCATTGAGCTGAACCACCGGCATAATCTCCCTGGTGGAGCTGGTGAGCCAGATTTCATCAGCCGTTTTCAGATCCTGCTCACTCACATTAACCTGTTCAGTGGCTATACCATGGGTCTGCGCCAGTTCCAGCACCAGATCCCGGGTAATACCAGGTAATAACAGGGGGCTGACCGGCGGTGTCTTCAAAATGCCCTGTTTTACTATAAACAGATTACTGGCGGCACCTTCTGTGGCATAACCATTGCGAATCAGAATGGCTTCGGCCGCACCTTCATCATCGGCCTGTTGTTTCAGCAGGGTATTGGCCAGCAAAGCCGTGGCCTTGATGTGACAGGCATGCCAGCGAATATCATCCAGAGTAATGGCCGCAATGCCAGTGGCCAGTTTTTCCTTTGCTAATGGCAGCAACGGACTGACCATGACAAATACCGTGGGCTTGACCTTATGCGGGAACAGATGATTCCGGGTATCCGCCACTCCACGGGAAATGTGTAAATAGACATATTGATCTTCGGATGTGCTGTCATCCAGCAGGTGCTGAAAAATTTCCCGCCATTGCGGTTCCGGCAATGGGTTGTGCAGGCGGATGCCATCCAGACTGTTCTGCAAACGTCGCAAATGCTCATCCAGCCTTAACATATGGCCACCGTAGGCCGGTATCACCTCATAAACACCGTCCCCAAACAGAAAGCCTCGGTCCAGTACTGAAACTTTGGCCTGACTGATGTGCAAATAGTCACCATTCAAATATACAACCGGGTCGTACATATATCCCCCAATAAAAAGCCGGGACTGGCCCGGCTTTAAAATCACACATGCAGTTCGACTCACCGGAACAACTGGATAATATGGTCCCGAGTCCGTTGCCAGAAACTGCCTTCGTCGACGGTCTGCAAGGCTACCAGTGGCTTCTTTAAAATTTCCTCACCATTAAGCATAACCCGCACCGTGCCCAGCTGCTGGCCTTTTTTCACCGGTGCTGATATGTCCTTGTTCACATCCATTACCGCATCCAGGTGCTTATAGTGGCCGCGGGGAATGGTCACATGCAGATCTTCCATCAACCCCAGGTTGAGCATCTCTTCCTCACCTAGCCAGACTCGGGTTTCATTGAGTGACTCACCCGCACCGTAGAGTCTATTGCTTTCAAAAAAACGGAAGCCATAACTCAATAATGACTGGCTAACATCGGCCCGGGATTTTTCACTCTTGGTGCCCAGTACCACAGATATCAAACGCATGTCCTTACGCTGAGCCGATGCCACCAGACAATACCCTGCAGACTCGGTGTGGCCGGTTTTCAGACCATCTACGGATTTATCACGCCACAGCAGTTTATTGCGATTGTACTGTCGTATATCGTTGAAGGTGTATTCCTTCTCGGCATACAGCTTATAGTGTTCGGGAAATTCAGTAATAACGGCCTTGGCCAGAGTAGCGATATCCTTGGCCGTGGTTATATGCTGTTCATGGGGCCAGCCAGTACTGTTTATAAAATGTGTATCATTCATGCCCAGGGCCTGTGCATACTGATTCATATAATCCACAAACTGGCTTTCGTTATCGGCAATATGTTCCGCCAGAGCCACCGTAGCGTCATTACCTGACAGTATGATCACACCCTTTAACAGCTCATCCACCGTGGCCGGCTGTTTTTCCTGCAAATAGATGGTTGAACCCTGCAGGCGCCACTTGCGCCAGGTTTTTTTCTTCATGGTCACTTTTTCATTCAGTGACAAACGACCCGCGTCCAGTTCCTTATATACAATATAAGCCGTCATTAACTTGGTGATACTGGCCGGTTCGATGGCTTCATCAATATTTTTTTCGGCCAGGATGCGACCGCTGTTAATATCGATCAGTAAATAACTCTTGGCCGCCAGCTGCGGCGGAGAAGGCACCGGAGTCATCGCAGCATTGGCCGTTACTGAAAACAAAACACTGATAAACAGCAATAGAAATGATTTTGAACTATTTAATCTCATAAGGGGGAATACGCTTTATTAATTAATCGACGACGACCCGAGCAGTCTGATGCCCGATGTCATTTAAATCTTTCAGTACCCGATAAGCCAGATCGATATCCGGGATAGGACCAATCCTGACCCGATAAAGTTTTTTACCATCGGCTTCGATCACATGGACCCGTACGCTGTTGAAGTTTTTATCACGCAGGTTTCCTGCCATTTTTTCTGCCGAGTCCACTACCCCATAGGCGGCTACCTGAACATGGATTTTACCATCACCGTTTCTGGCCTGGGGCAGCACTACCGATGAGGTATCCAGGTCCATGTCACCGGTGGTTATGGACCGAATTTCCACAGGCCCGGTTCCAGACCCGGCAATACCCAGTTTACGGGCCGCGGCATAGGACAGGTCGATAATACGTCCGTCATGGAACGGACCACGATCATTGACCTTGACGATAACTTTGCGTCCGTTGCCAAGATGAGTGACCTCGACATAGGTTGGCAGGGGCAATTGCTTATGGGCGGCGGTCATAGCATACATATCATAGGGCTCACCACTGGAGGTGCGACGGCCATGGAATTTTGTGCCATACCAGGAAGCCTCTCCTTTCTGCACAAAATCCCTGCTGGAAGCCATCACTTTATAGGATTTGCCCCTGACTTCGTAGCTGGGAGGATTACCATAACGACTCAATGGCTCATTGCTCGGAACAGCATCCACAAGCTCGTCTAAATCCATATCAAAACGGGCAGGCGGCCCATCTCTGGTGGCACAGGAAGCCAGCACCATCAAAGCCAACAAACTGGTGATCAGAAGCTTCATTTATCCCGACTTACTCCATAATAATTAGTGGCTAAGGCTTGTCCAAGTTGATACACCGCCATGGCATAGAGTGGACTGTGGTTATAACGCGTAATAACATAAAAATTGTTCAGCCCAAGCCAGTATTCCTGGCCATTCTTACCTTCCAGGCCTAGTAAAATCGCAGACTCATTGTCATTAAAATTGGTCAAAGGCACAACACCTACCTGTTTATACTCGGCGATGGATTTTTCCGGTCGCATGCGTTTGCTGGCCAGTGATCTGGCCGATTCACTGACCTGTGCCCGACTGATTATCGGAGCACCATTACGCCAGCCATGACGACTGAAATAATTAGCTACACTACCAATAGCATCGGCCGTGCTGCCCCAAAGATCTCGACGGCCATCACCATCGAAATCCACGGCGTAACTGCGAAAACTGCTTGAAATGAATTGCGGCATACCCATGGCCCCTGCGTAAGAACCTTTCAGGGTTGTGGGATCAAAGCGTTCCTCGCGACTCATCAGCAGGAACTGTTCCAGCTCCTTGCGGAAAAAGGCTGCTCGGGGAGGATAATCGAAACCCAGTGTGGTAAGTGCATCCAGTACCGGATAGCTACCACTGCGCTTACCATAAAAAGTCTCAACCCCGATGATGGCCACAATAATTTCCGCAGGCACACCATAACGCTGTTCAGCCTGGGACAAGACATCATTATGTTTACGCCAGAACTCCACACCTCGGGTAATTCTTTTATTGGTAATAAAAATCGGGCGATAATCTTTCCAGGGCTTGCCCTCTGCCGGACGTGCTATGGCTTTCAGCGCTGTCTTTTGTTGCTCAACACTATTCATCCAGTACATCAACATTTGCTCATCAAAGCGATGTTTTTTCACCATATCGTTGACGAAATTCCTGACATCATCACGCTCACTGTAATTGGCCTGGGCAAGCGCCGGCGTAGCAAGCATCAAAAGGGTCAACAAGATTAACAATCGTCGCATAATTTATTTATTTCCCAAATTTATAAAATATTCTATTTCGACCATAGACGACGATGTGAGTTTATCGACATCAAAATACCAAAACCCGCCATTAGGGTAACCATAGAGGTACCTCCATAACTGATCAGTGGTAATGGTACGCCAACCACCGGCAAGAGTCCTGAAACCATGCCCACATTCACAAACAAATACACAAAAAAAGTCAGGCTCAGGCTGCCGCCCAGTAATCGCCCATAACTATCCTGTGCCTCTGCGGCGATCATCAGACCACGCAAAATGATAAAACCATACAGACTTAACAGCAAAATTCCACCCATCAGACCGAATTCTTCGGCAAACACCGCAAATATAAAGTCGGTGGACTGCTCTGGCAGAAAATCCAGGTGAGACTGACTACCATTGAGCCAGCCACGACCATAGGCCCCACCAGAACCTATGGCAATTTTAGACTGGATAATATGATAACCAGCCCCAAGGCGGTCACGCTCCGGATCAAGGAAGGTGAGCACCCGATCTCGCTGATAACTGTGCATATAGTGCCAGACCACGGGCAACAGGGCCGCCCCTCCTATAACCATGGCAAATATAAATTTCCAGCTCATACCCGCCAGGAACACCACAAAGAAACCCGCGGCGAAAATCAGTAGTGCGGTACCCAGGTCGGGTTGTTTGGCAATCAACAGCGTCGGTAGCAAGATTAACACCACCGCTACCATTAAGGTTTTGAATGTCGGTGGTAGCGCTCGCTCCGATAAATACCAGGCGACCATCATGGGTGTCGCCATTTTCATCATTTCCGAAGGCTGGAAACGCACAAAGCCAAGATCCAGCCAGCGCTGCGCCCCCTTACCCACATCACCTACAGCCAATACCAGGATCAACAGAATAATACCAATGCTATAAATCCATGGCGACCAGAATTTAATGCCATCCGACGACACATGAGCCAGAATCAACATCACCAGAAAGGCCAGGAACAAGCGGGTGGTTTGCCGATTAATCAGCTCAAGCGACTGACCTCCAGCGCTGTATAAAACCCCAAGACCCGTAGCCGTCAGTAGTAAAATCCCAAACAGCAACATGGGATCCATATGCAGGGCATGTAATACCCTGATCGACAGGCTGATGCCACCGTCTTCCCGCTTGAATCCACCATCTCCGATCATTGCTTCGATCCTTTTTTTAGCCAGGCATTAACAACCTTACGAGCGATAGGGGCCGCCACGCCACTGCCGTGACCGCCGTTTTCCGCAATCACCGCTACCGCGATTTCCGGTTTATCCTGTGGTGCGAAAGCGATGAACAGTGCATGATCGCGCAATTTTTCCTCCACCGTTTCCTCATCGTATTCTTCATCCTGGGCAATACCGAATACCTGAGCCGTTCCCGTTTTTCCAGCCATGACATAATCCAGACCGTAACCTGTGGCCCGTGCGGTGCCTCGCGAGCCATGTACCACACTGATCATAGCGTCGATAATATTCTGCCAGTGCGCCTGTTTATTCAGTTCAACCCGACGAGAAGTAACATTGACTCGATCAACAATATCCGATGCAGCATATCGAATTTCCTTTAACAAGTGTGGCGTCAATGACAGGCCTCGCATACTCATAATAGATGTAGCGGACACCAGTTGTAACGGCGTAGTCAATACATAGCCCTGACCGATACCTGAAATTAAAGTTTCCCCCGGGTACCAGATTTTCTGGCGAGTACGTTTTTTCCATTCCCGCGATGGCAACAGACCCGACTGCTCACCAATGGTATCAATTCCGGTTCGCTCACCAAAACCAAACTGTTGCAGGAAACTGTGTATATTGTCTATACCCAGCCGGTAGGCCATTTCGTAAAAAAACACATCACAGGATTCAGCCAGCGCATCACCCACATCCATTGAACCATGACCTTCTTTCTTCCAGTCACGGTATTTGCGTTCCTCATTGGGCAACAGATAGTAGCCTCTGCAGTCGATTTTTTCCTTAGTATTGACAGTTTTATGCTCGAGTCCTGCCAGTGCCACAAAGGGCTTCAAAGTGGAACCGGGGGGATACTGCCCAGACAGGGCACGATTAAACAGGGGGCGCTTATCGGAATCACGTAAATCAGCATAATCCTTAACACTGATACCATGCACAAACAGATTGGGGTCATAGGCAGGCATACTGGCCATGGCCAGTATTTCACCGGTGTCTGGCACCATGGCCACCACAGCGCCAGTGTAGTCAGCCATGGCTTTTTCGGCAACGGCCTGTAGCTCAGCATCCAGCGACAACACCAGATCATTACCCGGTATGGGAGATTTCTTTTCCAGCACCCGCAATATCCGACCCTGAACATTCACCTCGATACTCTGATGGCCGACACTGCCATGCAACAGATCCTCATAAAATCGCTCCAGACCCACCTTACCAATGTGACTGGTGCCGGCATAATCCGCCAGATCGACCCGTTGCTGCTCATCTTCATCAATTCTTCCCACATAACCGATAACATGAACAGCACTTTTACCCAGTGGGTAGTAACGGCTCAGCTTGGCAGTAATTTCCATACCTGGGAAACGATGACGGTTGACCGCCAGGCGGGCCACCTCATCTTCTGCCAGCTTGGTTCTGAGCGGAATGCCTTCAAAAGGTCGACTGAGCTTGATAGCCTTGCGGAAACGCTCCAGAGTCTGATCATCCAGGCTGACCAGTAGCGACAGTTCCTGCAACAGGGTTTCCATGTCCACCACCTGTTCGGGGATAATTTCCAGCCGGTAGGATGGACTGTTTTCTGCCAGCACCACACCATTGCGGTCGTAAATCAGACCTCGATTGGGAGCTACCGCCACCAGTCTTATGCGGTTATTCTCCGACAGGGTTCTGAATTGGGTATGCTCGATAAGTTGCAGATAAACCAGACGGCCTAACAGGACCAGTATCAGCAGTATGCTAAATACAGCCGCCACCAGGGCCCGTCGCTTGAACAGCATGGATTCCTGATAATGATCTTTAATAAGTGAGCGATAAGACATTCAACGATCCATTATTTTGTGTGGCATATCTTAGTCGTTAATGTCATAGAAAAATCTGTAACTGTTCGCGTCATGATGAGATCTACAAATACAATTGCATGTTTATCCATTACAGACTGTTGTAGCGCTGTATACTGTCGAGGATTTCCTGCTCGGCTTCTTCAACCCCCACCCAGCTCTCCACCTTCACCCATTTGCCCGAGTCCAGAGCCTTGTACTGCTCAAAGAAATGGGTGATCTGCTCCAGAATACCATCATGCAAATCAAACGGCGATTTCACATCATCATATAATTTGGTTAGCTTGTGGAAGGGTACCGCCAGCACTTTATGGTCTTCTCCCGCCTCGTCGATCATTTTCAACATGCCGACAGGGCGGCAACGAATCACTGAACCACTGATCAGTGGCACCGGTGTTACCACCAGTACATCCACCGGATCACCATCATCCGACAGAGTATGGGGCATGAAACCATAGTTACAGGGATAGAACATGGCTGTGCCCATAAAACGATCCACCGTCAGTGTGCCGCTATCCTTGTCCACTTCGTACTTCACTGGTGAACCATGGGATGGGATTTCTATGACCACATTGATATCGTGGGGAACATTTTCGCCAAGGGGGAGATTATCAAGATTCATATACAATCCGGTCAAAAAACCTGTTTATTGAAATAAAAGTAAAAAAACTGTTAATTGGCGCGAATTATATCAATAACTGGCAATAGAATACTCGACATTATCTGTGCATTGATTAAAATCCAGAAAACTCATAAACAAGTACAGGATAAGGGGGCGATTCAGCCATGAGAATAGTACTACTAGGAGCACCTGGCTCCGGCAAAGGAACACAGGCAAAAATGCTGGTGGATAAATACAATGTTCCACAAATCTCTACTGGCGACTTGCTACGTGCAGCCGTGGTTGCTCAAACCCCTCTGGGCCGACAGGCCAAAGCGGTTATGGACGCCGGACAACTGGTTCCCAATGAAATCGTACTGGGTATGATTCGCGAACGCCTGAACAACCCCGATGCCAGGAACGGTTTCATCCTGGATGGTTTCCCCCGTAACGTTGAACAGGCCGAAGAACTGGATAGCCTGCTCAGCGGCATGAATCAGCCTATCGAAAAAGCCCTGTTGATCGATGTGGACTTCGACAGCCTGATGCAACGCCTCACCGGTCGCCTGACCTGCGAAAACTGCGGTGCCGTGTTCAATCGTTACACCAACCCCCCTGCACTGGAAGACCAGTGTGATAAGTGTGGAGGTACTTTGCATCACCGTTCTGACGATAACGAAGAGACCATCGGTAAACGTCTGCGTGTATATGAATCGCAGACCCAGCCCGTGATCGATTATTATGGTTCTCAGAACAAATTGAGCAGCGTTAAAGGTGAAGGTGACATCAACGACATCTACCATTCCATTATTTCAGCCCTAAAGAGCCCATCGCCCATGAAACCTGCAAAACCCGTAGCACCGACTCCGCCTGCTGAACAACCTGCATCTATTGTAGAACAGGTGGCTCAAGAAATAGCAGCACAGCAATCTACGCCCCAGAGTCAACCAGAACCCGAACCAAAACCAGTTCCAGAACCGGCCCCTCTACCCGTTAAAACTGAAACACCAGCAGCACCGGCACCTGTAGTGGCCAAGACAGAGACCGCTAAGAAACCGGAAGCCAAACCCGCAGCTGCCAAAGCTGAGACCAAACCCACAGCTGCGGCAGCCAAAGCAGGTACTGAGAAACCGGCCGCCAGCAAAAAGCCCAGGGTGAAAAAAGCCGCTGTAAAAAAACCAGCCCCCAAGGCGGCGGTTAAAACAGCTGCGGCAGCCAAAGCCACTAGCAAAAAGAAAGCCGGTGTCAAAAAACCTGCCTCCAAAGCGGCGCTGAAGAAAGCACCCACGGCTAAGAAAAAAGCCGCCAGGAAGAAGCTCAGCGCCGACCCTGTCAAGGCGATGCGCGAAACACTGAAAGATCTTCAGGATGAATTGAAACTGGTGAATGCTGAAGTGAAGCAGGCCGAAGCTCGTATTAAATCACTCATGCAGGCCGAAAAACAGAAAGGCAACCAGTTCAAGGATGACTCCAAAAAATGGCAAAAAGATATACTGCAAATGTTGAAAAGACTTAAATAATTATTCTTCATCAACAGTAATAAAAAAGGCCGGTTAACCAACCGGCCTTTTTTATGTACAGGATGTAAAGTATGCCGCGGTGCCATGGGCAGATAACTGCTCCTTGCGTTATCTGCATCCCCCACTTCCCTGTGGGTTATGGCAAGGACGCCTACATGGATTTATGCCCTTTGGGTATTTATGCCCTGTGGGTATGCAGGTGGTACGATTCCACGGAAGGAATCGGTACGACCACATGGAAGTGGGAGGTAGAGTTGCGCCGGGAGCAGCAACCGAGAGTCGAGTCAGGAACGGAGACCGAGAGCAATGCAGGAGCAATTGCCGAGCGGCGATGTACACGACTGCAGGGATTTATATGAACAGGTGTCTCATGAGGGCATGTATAGCCCGTAAAGACGCAGTTTCCTAAATGTACAGGAGCGGTAAAATCAGACTACTTCCTGACGTTATGAGTCGGCATTGGCCTCTGATTCGTCCTGTGCCTTGGCAATATCTTCTTTCACCTTATCCATATCCAGTGTCTTGACCTGGCCAATCACCTCCTCCAGTGCATTGCCCGGCAGCATGCCGGCTTCTGCGAAAATAATAATCTGTTCGCGGAAAATCATCAGGGTTGGGATCGAGCGAATCTGGAAATGAGCCGCAATGGCCTGCTCTTCTTCGGTATTGATTTTGGCAAAGACTATATCCGGATGCTTGTCAGATACTTCTTCATAAATAGGGCCAAAAGACTTGCAAGGTCCACACCAGGGCGCCCAGAAGTCGATGAGAACAATATTATTGTCATTAACCGTGGATTCAAGATTGGATTCATTCAGTTCTATAGTCGCCACAATAGTCTCCTGCAGTCGAGGATTAAAAATAGTCAGATTGCTACAAGTATACAGTATTAATAGATACTAATATATGGGTCAATGACACGATATCAAGTCTGCCGCTGGCCATATAGACGCTGATACAGGCCGTCCCGACTCACCAGTTCATCGTGCCGACCTTCGTCAATGATCCGACCGCCGTCGAACACATAGACTCGATCGGCCTGCTTAACGGCACTCAATCGATGGGCAATAATGAGTGTAGTACGATTTTTCAGAAACCCCTGTAAAGCTTGATGCAGGTGCTCCTCGGTTTCAGTATCCAGAGCTGAAGTGGCCTCGTCGAGGATGACCACTTTGGGATCGGTGAGCAACATACGGGCAATAGCCAATCTCTGGCGCTGACCACCGGATAAACGAACACCGTTGCGACCGACGATGGTATCCAGTCCATCGGGCAACCCAGCCACCAGATCAGCCAATTGGGCAATATCCAGGGCCTGCATCAACTGGGCCTCATCAAATTCCCGGCCCAGGCTTAAATTATTTCGTACCGTGTCGTTAAACAGGGCCGGTTGCTGCAGCACCGTGGCTACATTTTCCCGTACCACATCCAGACCGATCTCAGTGACCGGTACCTGATCGAAGTAGAGCTGGCCCTGACTCGGTGGATACATACCCAAAATGACCTGTACCAGAGTCGACTTACCCCCACCACTGGCCCCCACCAGGGCAACCTTTTCACCGGGTTTTATCTCCAACGACACATCGGCCAGCACTTCATCCCCATCACCATAGGCAAAGTGCAGGGATTGAAGACGTATGCCCACTGTATGCCTGCCCGCAAAAGGATTGCTGTTATGGGGGTATTTCGGTTCTCGATCCAGCTTCAGCAACCGATTTATGCGGGACAGCGCCGCGTTGGCGGCATAATAACTGTACTGTATGGACAGCACTTCCTGCACCGGGCTCATCATAAACCAGAGATAGGCATAGACCGCAAACATCTGGCCGATGCTAAGTGAAGAAAACACTACCAGCAGCATACTCACTGCACGAAATACTTCAAAACCCATTAGAAACACAAAAAAAGACAGGCGATTGGCAGCATCGCTCTTCCAGCCAAAGGCCGCTGATCGATTTTTTACCCCCCGGGCCCGATCAATCACCCTGAGTAAGTAATGTCTCTCCCGATTACTGGCCCGAATTTGTTGAATAGCATCCAGAGTTTCACTCAAAGACTGCTGGAACAACTCAAACGCCGAGTTTTCATGTTTTTTCAGCTGTTTGACTTTTTTTCCCAGCACCGTGGTGAAATAAATCACCATTGGATTCATCACCAGAATAAACAGGGCCAGCTGCCAGTGAATGAGCATCAGTATGATGGCCACTCCAATGATGGTCAGCACCGCCACCACAAATTTGCTCAGTGCCGAACCAATGAAACTGTCTACGGCTTCAACATCTGTGACCAGATGGGAGGCCACCGCACCACTGCCCAGGACTTCGTATTCTGCCATGGAGATAAATTGCATGCGCTGCAACAGATTTTGCCGGATACGAAAAGTGATGTCCTTCGCCACCAGGGTAAATTCACGGGTTTGCCAGACTGACAGGGCCAGGGAAAAAAAACGCAGCATCATGGTGAACAGCATGATGGTAAGGATATATAACACCGGGCCGTGCCAAGCCTGGGGGAATACACGGTTCATCACGGACACCAGATAAGCGGCCTTGTCCAGCAACACTTCGTCCACCAGCAAAGGCATGAGCAGCGGCACCGGAGCGCTGATCAGCGCGGCCATGATGGCAATCATATTGGCCCGTAGCAAGTTGCGTTTATGGCGACGGGCCAATTGCAGGATAAACGCCCAGTTATATTCGTCGATCTTTTCCATCATGGTTGCTATGTTACTCTGTGGCGGCCAATAGTCATTGACTGCACCAGCTGATTTTATAAAGTAGGTCCATAGTACACATTGCCTGGCCTCGTTTCATCAGGCTTTAAATTAACCAGGAACAGGCCTGAATGACTTATATACTCGCCATAGATCAGGGTAGCCATGCCACTAGAGCCATACTGTTCGATGCTAAGGGTGCCATCGTAGATTCTGCTGAACAATCGATTCAACTCCATCGCCTGGATGAACACCGAGTAGAGCAGGATGCCGATGAAATTCTGCAATCGATGCAAAATGTCCTGGCCAGTTTAACAAAACACAAACTGGCCGAAACCACTGCCTGTGCACTGGCCACTCAACGTTCGACCGTAGTGGCCTGGGATAAAATCACAGGTAAACCACTGGCACCGGCCATCAGCTGGCAAGACCGACGCAGCTGGCAGGATCTGGATCAGTTTGCCAGCCAGTGCTCACAAATCAAGTCGATCACTGGCCTGCCCCTGTCTCCCCATTATTCTGCCGGCAAATTCCGCTGGCTATTAAATCATCAGCCGGCAGTGCAACAGGCCGCCACTGCACACAGACTGTGCCTGGGCACCCTGGCCAGTTACCTGATGTTCCATCTGCTGCAACAAGCTAACCACTGCATTGATCATTGCAATGCCCAGCGCACCCTGCTGTTCGACCTGGAACAGCTAAACTGGTCCAAAACCTTAATGGATCTGTTCCAGATACCCGAGTCTTACCTGCCAGAATGCAAACCGGTATGCCACGATTATGGCCGACTGAAGCACTATGACATCCCCTTGCGCTGCGTCAGCGGCGACCAGAATGCCGCCATTTACGCCCATGGACCATTAGCCGAGGATACAGCCCTGGTCAATATTGGTAGCGGGGCCTTTATTCTTAGTCCCTGCCAGCATCCTGAACCCGAGAGTCCTTTACTCAGTGGTCTGGCCGTGAGCAATGCGTTTGAACAGCATTACCTCGTCGAAGGTACCGTTAACGGAGCCGGAGCGGCATTGAGCTGGGCACAGCAGCAATGGCCAGTGGCAGACCTGAACCAGCAGTTGCCAGGCTGGCTTGATCAACTGCAACATCCACCGCTGTTCATCAATACCGTGGGTGGCCTGGGCTCACCCTGGTGGAAAAAAGCTATTGCTCCCCATTTTATTAATGACCAGAACCATTCCCTGCCCGAACGCTATGTGGCCATCATCGAAAGTATCGTTTTTCTGTTAATGGATAATCTGCGGCAACTACAGCAACTAAAGCCCATCCGTCAACTCTGGCTCAGCGGTGGCCTGTCACGTGTGGATGGCCTGTGCCAGAAACTTAGCGACCTGAGCCAGTTGCCGGTTGTGCGATATCATCAGACAGAAGCTACTGCCAGGGGGGCCGCCTGGCTGGCTAGTGAGCCGTCACAGACTGATTTTTCACAGGCAAAAAATAACCAAAGTTTTTCACCTGTCACAAACTCGGGCCTGCAACAACGCTACGCCGTATTTCACCAGGCCATACACAGTCTTTAAAATCCCAGCTAAACTAAAAGAAAAAATAAGGATAACAGTCCATGACCATTCCCCATCTGGTCGCCCATCGGGGGCAAATGGAGCACTACCCGGAAAACACACTGGTGTCACTGGAAGCTGCACTTGAGTGCGGTGCGAAGTATATTGAATTCGATGTGCAAAGCACGGTCGATGGCCAGTTGGTGGTTTTCCACGACTCCGAACTCAAGCGAACCACAGGAGTCACCGGCAATCTATTAGAGATGTCGTTGCAGGATCTGGAAAGCATCCGAGCCCACGAACCCGCGCGTTTTTCCCTGGCCTTTTTCAACCAGCACATACCCACATTGTCAGATGTCATTGGTTTACTACAGCAGTACCCAAAAGCCTCTGCCTTTGTCGAAATCAAGGAAGAAAGTCTGCAGCATTTCGGCACAGACCAGGTTATGGCTAACTTGTTAAAGCAACTGGAAATCGTTCATCAGCAGTGTGTGATCATATCTTTCGAGGCCGATGCCATCGCCTATGTACGCCAGCATTCAGATTTCCCCTGTGGCTGGGTATTGTATGAATACGATGACAAAAGCCTGATACAGGCACAGCAACTGAAGCCCGACTATTTGATTGTGAATCATCGAAAGATTCCCAGTAACCAGGAGCCGCTGGCGGGTGACTGGCACTGGATGGTGTACGATATTACCGATCCGGAGCTGGCATTACACTATGCCAGTTTCAATATTCTCCTGATAGAATCCCGAGATATCTGCACCCTGCTGGAACATCCTCTGCTGGCACTCAATAGCATCAATCATGACCTATGATCTGGCCATTATCGGTGGCGGCATCCAGGGTGCTGCCTGCGCACAGGCGGCCACAGCCCGAGGTTACAGCGTGCTGGTTCTGGAACAATATGACAAACCCGGACTGGCCACCTCTCAAAAATCCAGCAAACTGATACATGGTGGTTTGCGTTACCTGGAATCCTTTCAGTTTAGGCTGGTGAGGGAATGTTTGCGCGAACGTCAGATACTGCTGAAAAATGCCCCTCACCTGGTCAAGTTAACGCCCTTTTATATCCCGGTGTACAGCCACACCCGTCGTCCGCCCTGGCTGATACGGTTAGGGCTTACTCTTTATTACCTGTTCGGAGGCAAAAGATTCAAATCCATCCCCAAACAACAGTGGCACCAGCTCGATCATTTGAATACCAAATATCTGCGAGCCGTGTTTCAGTACTACGATGCCCAGACCGACGACCAGAAATTAACTGAATCGGTGATGCTATCAGCCCAGTCACTGGGGGCTGATATTTTTTATCAGGCACACTTTATCCAGGCCAACTGTGACAATGATATATGCCGTATTAGTTATAAACATGATCATCACACACATGAGGTCAAAGCCCGGCTGCTGATTAACGCCTCAGGCCCCTGGGTTAATGGTGTACTGGATAAAGTGTATCCCAGCACTTCCCAATTGCAGACGGAACTGGTACTGGGTAGTCACATTATTGTTGAGGGACAACAACAAGGCGGCGTGTATTACCTGGAAACACCACAGGATCAGCGCGCTGTATTCGTTATGCCCTGGCAGGGCAATACCCTGATCGGCACCACTGAACGTCACTACAAGGGCGATTTGCATAACATTGTCCCACCCAAGGAAGATATCGACTACCTGCTGGCGGTATACAATTATTATTTCACACCACTGTTGCGCCACTGCCATGTAATCGACGCTTTCGCCGGTGTTCGTGTACTACCCAGCAGCCAGCACCGAGCTTTTTTCCGC
>JBLYYN010000042.1:0-16422 GCA_048550535.1 Gammaproteobacteria bacterium | reverse complement strand
GTGGCATATCCTGGGGATGGGGTAAGGCCAGGATAATAAAGAACAGCATGGGCCCGAGAAAAAGGCCGATTTTTTGTCGTTGGCTCATGGTTTGTCTGCTGCCTTATACCACTTATTATTTTGAATGGGTAGTATGAGTTCAGTATATCAGCATAAGGAATCTCTGAATATTTGCAGTATGACTCAGGTATTTTCATATTTCTGTAATATTTTAGTAACAGAAGCTTCATGGTTCGTTCAAGAAACTGTTGTTTCCTCTCCCTAGAATTTCGCCTTCTTTTTAAACCCCAGAAGTAGATGTTATGAAAAATAGAAAGCAACGATCAATGTTTAAAGTGAATACTCTAAGCTGGCTGGTGCGCGCTACAATGATTGGTAGTACGCTGACTATGGCAGCTTGTGAGAATGATGAAAATTTAACCGAACCGGCGCTTAAGCGATTCGCCACGGTACCGCTGGGCGCAGAGGTCACCGGTATGTTTATATCCGAGGCGGGTGATTTTTTTTACAATGCCCAGCATCCCTCTGACAGCAATGTATCCCCAAATCACCGCGCCACGATAGGTGCCCTGGTCGGGCAGGACATGAAGTCCTTAGCGACGGACTTTACACCGCTGGATGCTCCATCGACTGTTGCGGACAAGCAGGATTTCATGACCGCGGTGGGTGACTATCAGATGATTGCTCAGGAAAAAGATACTCTGGGCGGAGCATTGCCACTCGGTTTGGGAGCCATAGTCAATACTGCTGGTGACACGGTTGTTGCGTTCTCCGATGACCCTGACTTTAACGCCTTTGTGCCAACCAATGCTGACAGTACGGAAGGTTTTCTGTTCACTAACTGGGAATACCGTCCTGGTGGCATGAGCCGTTTGCAGGTTACTAAAGATAGCAATGGTAACTGGTCTGTAGGTGATGCCATGAATGTGGATTTCAGTACTGTGGCCGGTACCTGGGTGAATTGTTTCGGTACCCTGAGTCCCTGGAATACGCCGCTCACCTCCGAAGAGCTGTATTTTGACGATACTTCATTATGGAATGAGGGTTCGGATAGTGGTGTTCTGAATCTGGCCGCATACCTGGGTTATAACGATGCTACGGTAAACTGGCCCAACCCTTACCGCTATGGCTATATTGCCGAAATTACCAACCCCACCGCCACACCGGTGCCTGAAAAACGCTTCGCCATGGGCCGGTTCTCCCATGAGAATTCCGTGGTTATGCCGGATAACAAAACCGTTTATCTTAGCGACGATGGCAGTAATGTGGTGTTCTTCAAATTTGTAGCGGATATCGCCGGTGATTTATCGGCCGGTACTCTGTATGCGGCCAAAGTGACTCAGGATACCGGAGTGAGCGATGCCGCCAGTGCCGGCTTCGATATCGAATGGATTATGCTGGGTCATAGCGATGATGCCACTATTGAAACCTGGATTGATGATTATGATGCAGTAACCACTGCGGATTATGTGAGTGGTGAAACCAGTTATATCTCCGATGCCGATGTTGCCGCCTGGGCTGCCGATATGGCTGATAATGGCACACTGGATAGCGTGACCGATGCTCGCGTGGCTTTCCTGGAATCTCGTAAAGCAGCGGCCGCCCTGGGTGCTACGGACGAATTTAATAAAATGGAAGGTGTGGTCATCAATTACGCCAGGGCCGCTGATGCTACTGTGCCTTACATGTACATGGCCATGTCCGATGTGAAAGGCGGTATGTCCGACGGTGTCGGTGATATCAATGTGGATGAAAAGCGTTGTGGTGTGGTTTACCAGATGAAACTGGATACCACTAGCTGGAATACTACGCGTATGGTACCGGTGGTGGCCGGTGGTGCTTATGATTCGGCGGCAGCAGTTAATCAGTGTGATATCGACAATATCTCCAACCCGGATAATCTACTGGTGCTGGACGATGGTCGCATTCTGATTGGTGAGGATACCAGTAAACATGAAAACAACATGATCTGGGTATTTGATCCAAATAAATAGATGGCTGTTTGAAGTAAAGAAAAGGGGTGGCCGGTGCCGCCCCTTTTTTATTGGGAGAAAGAAGCATGAGAAAAATCCTGCTCATACCGGCAATGATTTTTTTGCTGTTTGCCTGCAGTTCTGAAAACGAGGCTATCACTGACGACAAGCAGAAGAATACAGATAGAATTTATAATGCGGAGGCGGTGATTCCACCTCAGTGTTATACCAAAACTGAGGCTCATTATAACCCCTGTTATACCTGCCACCAGAGTTTTGAATATGGCTCTCGGCCTAATCAGATTCAGGATGCAGGCTTGCAGGGGCAGTACACCTTTACCGATACGGCGCAAACCAATCACTGGACCAATCTATTTAAAGACCGGCGTGATGTAATCGCGGCCATCAGTGATGACGAAGTGCTGAATTATATTAATCAGGATAATTACTCGGCGTTAAAAGCGCGATTGCAGCGACAGAAATGGACGGGGTATTTACCGGACCTGACGGGTTTTCAACTTGCGGCTGAAGCCTTCGATGCCCAGGGCATAGCAACAGATGGCAGTAGCTGGGTGGCGTTTAACTATAAACCTTTACCCAGTACCTTCTGGCCAGCTAATGGTTCGACAGACGATGTGGTTATCCGTTTGCCCGCCATTTTTCGACAGGACGGGAGTGGAAGTTATAACCGGAATCTGTACCAGGCCAACCTGGCGATACTGGAAGCGGCCATCAAAAACCTGCAGCAGATTGATACAGTTTTACTGGATGAAACCCAGTTTCAGCAAGACCTGAATAATGACAAGTTATTGGGTCGTATCAATACACTTCAACGCCCCGATTATTACCTGGGGGCCGCGAGTGCTATTGCGGTGACGCCTTTTCTCTATCCTCAGGGGACGGAGTTGATGCATAGTGTGCGTTATGTGGGTGTGTCGGAATCGGATGACATTTCTAATGCGACCAGAATGAAAGAATTACGTTATATGCGTAAGATTCGTTTTTATTCCAGGGAAGGCCTGGCCTCTCGCTATGATAATGAGCGCCAGGAACGAATCGATGGTCAGTTGCCCAGTTATGTGTCTGCGGGTGACTGGGGTCTGGATAATGGCTTTGGCTGGCAAATACTTGGGTTTATTGAAGATGCCCAGGGTGATTTGCGACCTCAAAGCCATGAAGAAAATATGTTTTGCATGGGTTGTCATTCCACCCTGGGTGTGACCATTGACCAGACTTTCTCATATGCGCGCAAATTACCTGGTGAGGCCGGTGCCGGTTATATCAACTTAAAAGGTATGGCCGACGCATCTACCGTTGGCGAGCTTGAGGGGGAAATCCTGCGGTATTTACAACGTGTCGGTGGTGGTAATGAATTTCGTGAAAATAACGAAATTCTGGAAAAATATTTTAATGCCGACGGTACCGTTAATAAGGCTGCTGTCAGTGCTGCCGATGTGTATGATCTGATTACACCTTCAGCAACCCGGGCACTGGAGCTTAACAAGGCTTACTGGACCATTGTAAAGGAACAAAGTTTTATTCGAGGGCGGGATGCGACAGTCGCACCGGTCACTAATGTGTATTCCCAGGTTGATATGCAATCAGCACCTTTACCGGAGCAATATCAATATCATGGTGATTTAAGACTGGACTGGTAGGGCGCTTATTCTGGAGTATACGGTGGTCTGGATTTTTGCATGAGTTGGTTAATCAATCAGCATTAATGTGTTGCGAATTTATGGCTGTTCAGGAATTGATGTCGGTCGTATTGCTCCGTTTGACCAGGACGCAGAGGCTCCCCAGTTTGATAAGGCTGATGAGATAGTCACAATGGGCGGTGATGTTCAGTAGCGGATTATTCTTCGAAAGAAAATTCTTTTTCGATAAATAACTGTATGCATTTGTCGACCGCGTCACGGTCGTACAGAATTCCGCGATTCATCTGCAGTTCGTTTAGCGCGGCATCTAAACCCAGGCCTGGACGATAGGGACGATGGGAAGCCATGGCCTCGACCACATCGGCAACAGCGAGGATGCGGGCTTCCAGTGATATATCATCGCCGGTCAGGCCATGGGGGTATCCGGAGCCATCCAGGCGTTCGTGATGTTGCAGTACGATTTCATTCACCGGCCAGGGGAAATCAACGCCCTGGATGATTTCATAGCCTACTTCAGGGTGTGATTTAATGATTTCAAATTCAGCATTGGTCAGTTTGCCCGGGCGAGTCAATATTTCTGAAGGCACATAAATTTTGCCGATGTCATGGATCAGGGCACCTAACATGATGCCATTGATCTGTTCTTCCGGCAGAGTCATTTCCCTGGCTATGGCGGTAGCCAGTTTGGCAACGTTTCGTTGGTGGCCGGCGGTATAGGGATCACGTTTTTCCATCGATGTGGCAATGGCCTGGATGGTGGATACCAGAGAATCCTGCAGGCGCTGGTGGCCAATGTGTTCTCTTTGTTCCAGGTTCTTGCGCTCTTCATGACTGCGCAGAGTGACGATGCCGTAGGACATGTCTGCAGCGAGCTCACTGAGCAGTTTTACCTCATCATCATCAAAAGCCGAGGATTCTTTTGCCAGAATAGTAATGGTACCTGTGGCCTGATCATTATTTATAATGGGCAAGCAAATAAGTGCGGTACAGTCATATTCTTTAGCCATTTTAACCCAGGGTAAGTCGCTCTGTTCAATGGGTATATTGTGAACAATAAATGGTGCCTTGCGGGTGATGGCTCTGATTTCCGGTGATACCGGCAGTTCATGGTCTGCCGTGTCCTCCTCCCAGCCGTTGGACAGGCTTTGAAAGTAGCTGTCAGAAAAACCAAATTGCGCAACTGGATGAAGTTTTTTCTTGCTGCCATCTTCATGCAGGTAACAGACACAGCTCATAGGGTAGCCGCCATCCTCAACAATATTTTGGCAGATCTCATCCAGTAAATCCTGCTCGGTATGCGCGTGTATGAGTATGTGATTACAGTTGCTTAATGTTTTTAGAGCACGATTAACCCTGTCGAGGGAAATTTCTGCCTGTTTTCGCTCGGTGATATCATCATATACGGCGACCACTTCTCCGGTTTTCAGACGATAAATGGCGTTTTCACGCCAGCCCTGTATGCGACCATCCTGGTAAAAAAACACAGGGAAGTTCTCCGGTTCGCCGCTTTTCCATATGCGTTTTAATGTATCCGTGAAGCCTATATCCTTCGCGCCTGGGAATATTTCCAGTAAGCGATGATTAATAACATTCTCTTTACTAATATGTTCGATGTTTTCGCCTGCGCGATTAAAGTCACTAAAGATAAAGTCATTGCCATCTTCGATAGCCTTGAAAACGGCAACGCCACTCTTGATATTGTTGAACAGGTCACTGTAGCGTGCCTGGCTATCTTCCAGTTCCTGTTGAATGGATTTTTGATCCGTTATGTCAGAGGCTGCACCAAATATTTTTAAGGGTGTATTGTGTTCATCGCGTTCTATAGTGCCGCGGTCGGCAATCCATCGATATTGTTTTCCATCTTTATGCCAGACTCGATATTCAATATCAAAAGCAGATGCTTCCGAATTGAAGGTTTTTTGCATAGTGTCAATAACACGTTGAGCATCATCCAGGTGAATTTGTTGTTTCCACATTGTTGGGTCGTTCATGAAATCTTCCGGGGAGAACCCCAGTATGTTCGATACCGCATGGCTAACGAAGGGCGTGGAAAAGTTTTCGGGCTTACCCTGGTAGATAATGTCGGGTACGGTATTAACGATATGGTTTAGATATTTTCTGGATTCTTCGAGTTCGTTAATGAGTTGTTTTCGCTGCAGGCCAACACCAATCTGGCGTGCGATGGCCTCCAGGAATGGAATTTGTTCAATGCTGTATTTTTTGCTACGGTTTAAGCTGGCAACAAAAAGAACTCCTTTAGCCCTGTTATCAACGCTTATGGGTATGCCAATAGCACTCTGGATACCCAGTTTAATGTATTCAGGAATTGTTTTACTGTGCTTTGGGTAGTTATCGACAATCTGGGCCTTGCCTGAGCTCAGTATCTGACTGGTCAGTCCTTCATCGATGTCATAGGGACGTATCAGTTTTTCGGTTTTGTCCTCTGTTAAGCCTACATGCCAGTGATGATAAATTTTATTGTCAGCTTCATTGAGCAGGCAAATAAAGCCGGTGTCTGATTCGGTGATTTTCATCGCTGCTTTGATTGCGGAACTACCGACGGTATCCAGATCAGGTATGGTGGATAAGTCTTCAATTACTGCATGCAGGATTTCTACCTGTTGTGTTGCCTGGTTAACCGCACGCAGGTCAAGGTAGTTCTTTACAAAACCAATGATTTCACCCTGCGAGTCTTTTATAGCTGCCACGCTGAGATAAACCGGAATGTTATGGCCATGTCGGGTTTTTCTGAGGATTTTCCCAGACCAGGTGGTGTCATTCTGTCGAATATAATCAATAATTTTTTCGTGTTCGGCTTCTGCTATTTTTCCGGTGGTGGACAATAATGACAGTGGACTACCCAGAATTTCATTTTTGTCATAACCAAACAGTTTGCAGAATGCTGAGTTGGTATAGGTGATTTCATGTTGATTGTTGAGTATCAGTACAGCCTCAGCTGAATGCTCCAGGGCTTCGTTCTGGATTCGAGTCTCTGCTTCAAGGCGGCGCTGTTCAGTGACATTGTGGAAAATATGCACTGAAGATACATAATTGTTATTGATGTCCTGGATCGGGAAGGAGCGTGAAATATATATCTGGCCATTTTTCTGTATAATTTCTTCATGCTGCTCGCAATGCAGGTTCAGGGCTTTTATACAGCTGGCCATAGGACCTAAGCCACGAGGGAAAAGCTCCCAGTACAATCGACCTTTGACCTGGGTAATGGGTGTTTCTGCGATATCGGCATAGGCCTGATTGGCCAGTACAATCTTGAATTGCTGATCATGGACAAATATCGGATCCTTGATGGCATCAATCACCGTCAACCATTCATGCAGCGATGTGCTGTGCTGGTTGTGTGGGATTGTCTGTTTGTGGTCTCGCTGCTCAAAAACAAGCCGGTCGGCAAGCTGATCTCGTTCTGCCTTGACCCTGTCGAGCTCAATTTTTAACTGTGCAATTTCGTTCTGGACTTGTTCAGCATATTTGTCCATAGATTGGGTTTGACCTATCACGCAGACTAACAGAAATTGGGTGCACAAACGCTTATGTAATTTATATCATACACCTGACTAATAAGCTTAGTATAAAAAAGGCTATATTACCGGGTTTGTGCACATTCTGTCGGGGCTGATTGAGCAGATATCTGATGTTTCAGATAACCGGGGTTTCCGTAGTGGTATTATCCACCTCCAGCGCATCAGGAATTGTCGCGACGAATGGCTCAATTGTTGCTATAATGTCCGGCTCGTTCATTGTTACATTAACCTGTTTGATGGTCTTTAGTAGGGATCATTAACCAAAACAAGTGACCCCTAGTATCGGTCACCACTGAAGCCAGGAGCACAAAATGCCCGTTATTACTCTGCCTGACGGTAGTCAGCGCACTTTTTCATCTCCCGTATCTGTCTATGACGTAGCCGCCGAAATTGGCCCAGGTCTGGCCAAGGCGACGCTGGCTGGAAATGTCGATGGTCAGTTGGTGGATGCGGCTTATGTCATGGATAATGATGCCACTTTATCCATTATCACGGATAAGAATGAAGAAGGACTGGAAGTCATTCGTCATTCTACTGCTCATCTCCTGGCTCAGGCGGTTAAGGCCCTGTACCCCTCGGCACAGATCACCATCGGCCCGGTGATTGATGATGGCTTTTTTTACGATATCGATTATGAGCCTCGTTTTAGTCCCGATGACCTGATCGCCATTGAGAAGAAAATGGAAGAGCTGGCCCGGGCCGATTTTAAAGTCCAGCGCTCGGTGAAAAGCCGCGATGAAGCGGTGAAATTTTTCCGCGACATGGGTGAAGAGTATAAGGCGCAGATTATTGAAGATATTCCGGCCAATGAAGAGCTGTCACTGTATCAGCAGGGCGATTTTGTCGATCTCTGCCGCGGCCCCCATGTGCCTAGCACGGGCAAAATCAAGGCGTTTAAACTGACCAAGCTGGCCGGTGCCTACTGGCGCGGTGACTCCAACAATAAAATGTTGCAACGTATTTACGGTACTGCCTGGCCAGACAAAAAGCAGCTCAAAGCCTATTTACGTCGTATCGAAGAAGCGGAAAAACGTGATCATCGTAAAATCGGCAAGCAACTGGGTTTATTCCATACCCAGGAAGAGGCGCCGGGCATGGTGTTCTGGCACAGGGATGGCTGGGATCTGAACCTGAGCATTCAGAATTACATCCGTCATCGTTTGCGCGATCATGGTTACCAGGAAATTAACACGCCCCAGGTGGTGGACCGCAGTCTGTGGGAGAAATCCGGTCACTGGGATAAATTTGGTGACATGATGTTTACCACCCACTCCGAAAATCGTGATTATGCGGTTAAACCCATGAACTGTCCCTGTCATGTACAGGTGTTCAACCAGGGCCTGAAATCCTATCGCGATCTGCCGCTGCGGCTGGCGGAATTCGGTTCCTGCCACCGCAATGAGCCCTCCGGTACCCTGCATGGCTTGATGCGGGTGCGTAATTTCGTGCAGGATGATGCTCATATTTTCTGTACTGAAGAGCAAATTCAGGACGAGGTGTCGGCATTCATCGACCTGACCTTCGATGTGTATAAGGACTTTGGTTTCGACAATATCGAAATAGCCCTGTCCACCCGGCCTGAGCAGCGAGTCGGCTCCGATGAAGTCTGGGATCAGGCGGAAAAGGCCCTGGAACTGGCTCTCAAGGCCAAGGGCTTGGCATACACCCTGCAACCCGGTGAGGGGGCTTTTTATGGGCCGAAGATTGAATTTACCCTGAGAGACTGCCTGGAACGTGGCTGGCAGTGTGGCACCATGCAGGTGGATTTTTCCATGCCGGGACGTCTGGATGCCCAGTATGTGGCGGAAGATGGCAGTCGAAAGGTGCCGGTGATGTTGCATCGGGCCATTCTGGGTTCGGTGGAGCGATTTATCGGCATTCTGATCGAGCATTACGAGGGGAAATTTCCGCTCTGGTTATCGCCTGCTCATGCTGTAATCCTCAATATTACCGACCATCAGGCCGAATTTGCGAAAAAAGTTGAAAAAAACCTCCATTCTCAAGGCTTTAAAGTGAAAGCGGACTTGAGAAATGAGAAGATCGGCTTTAAAATTCGCGAGCATACATTACAGCGGGTTCCTTACATGCTGGTTATTGGCGATCGGGAACTCGAGAATCAAAGCGTAGCCGTGCGTTCACGCGATGGAAAAGACCTGGGCTCGATGTCAGTCGATGACTTCGCAAAGGGCCTTTCATCTGCCATCGAGAGCCGCGGTTTCGCTATTTTGGAGGAATAAAATATCGCTGCCGATAAAAAAGTTCTTATGAACGATAAGATCACTTATCCTGAAGTCAGGGTGATTGATGCTGAAGGTGAACAGGCTGGAATACTGAAGATTGAAGATGCGCTGATCTTGGCCCAAAAAGCCGATCTCGATTTAGTAGAAGTATCCCCTAATGCTACGCCTCCAGTATGTCGGATTATGGATTACGGCAAATTCAGGTTTGAAGCCAAGAAGCAGCTGGCTGCAAACAAGAAGAAGCAGAAGCAGGTCCAGGTAAAGGAAATTAAATTCCGCCCTCGCACAGAGGAGGGGGATTACAAAACCAAACTCAAGAAGCTGATAGCCTTTCTTGAGAATGGGGATAAGGCCAAGGTCACGCTACGTTTTCGTGGTCGTGAATATGCTCATCAGGAACTGGGTTTACAGTTGCTGGAGCGGGTCGGTAAAGACCTGGAAGAATTCGGCAGCATTGAGCAGATGCCTAAAATGGAAGGGCGTCAGATGGTGATGATGCTGTCGCCGAAGAAGGCGAAGCAGTAAAAGCATTATTAAGTAGCTGCTGCGAAAGCACTGGCTACTGGTAATACGTGGTTTATCAGGGATCCACGGCCCTATGGGCAAAAACCCGAAAATAATCACCCTGTACTTGTCCTTTGGGATTGAGTCCGGGTCTTTTAAAGTATTATTTTGGAGCAAACAATGCCTAAGATGAAAACTAACCGTGGCGCTGCCAAACGGTTCCGCCGCACTAAGTCTGGCGGTTTTAAACGTGCCCAGTCTTTCCGTCGTCATATTCTGACTAAGAAGTCGACCAAGCGTAAACGTCATTTACGTGAACCTTCACAGGTTGCCGCATGCGATGTTCGCATGGTTAACCGTCTATTACCGTACGTATAAGGGGTCTGAATCATGGCGAGAGTAAAACGTGGTGTACAGGCGCGAGCCAAACACAAAAAGGTTATGGCGAAAGCCAAGGGTTATTACGGTGCGCGTAGTCGTGTTTATCGTGTAGCTCATCAGGCGGTTATCAAAGCCGGTCAATATGCATTCCGTGACCGTCGCGTTAAGAAGCGTGAATTCCGCAAACTGTGGATTACCCGTATCAATGCGGCAGCTCGTGAATTCGATATGTCCTATAGCCGATTTATCGACGGTCTGAACAAGGCTGAAATCGAGATTGATCGTAAAGTGCTGGCCGATATCGCTGTATTCGATAAAGTCGCATTCGGTCAACTGGTTGATGCAGCCAAAGCTGGCCTTGCTAAAGCGGCGTAAGATTTAATTACATTTTTGATTAAATCGATTTGCTTGAAAGGGAAAGGCCATAGTCTTTCCCTTTTTTATGTACAGGATGTACGGTATGCCGCGGGGCCAAGGATGGCCAGGAGCGGCGTTTATAAAGATTATTTTTGCCACAGAGACACAGAGTACACAGAGTTTTTTATAATTCTTGTTATTTCGACCGAAGCGGATACCTACATTGACGTAGGTTATTAGAGCAATGCAGGATGCAATTGCGGAGGAATCTTGCTGTTAATCAAGTACAAGATCTCTCCCTTCGGTCGAGATGACGACACACTGAGACGAAGCAACAGGCCATTATTGACTCAGTGATCTCTGTGCCTCTGTGGCAAACAAACAACAAAAACATAACGGTAGAAATCAGTGGCTGATCTTCAACAACTCCTCGAACAGGCGCAGCAGGCGATTGCCGATGCTGCGGATTTGCAACAGCTGGATCTGGTACGAGTGCAGTATCTGGGTAAAAAAGGTGAATTTACCGCCCAGTTGAAAGAACTGGGTAAATTACCGGGCGATCAACGTAAACAGGCGGGTCAGAGCATTAATGAGGCCAAGCGCGCGTTTCAGGAGAGCCTGGAATCTCGTAAAGCGACTCTGGAAGCCGACAAGCTCAATGCTCAGCTGGCGCAACAGACCATCGATGTCAGCTTGCCCGGCCGCGGTCAGGACCTGGGTGGTTTGCATCCGATTACGCGCACCATGGAGCGTATTCAGCTATTGTTCGCGGGTCTGGGGTTTGATGTGGCCCAGGGCCCTGAAATCGAAGACGATTACCATAACTTTGAAGCCCTGAATATTCCATCCCACCATCCCGCGCGGGCTATGCACGATACCTTCTATTTCGATGCCAAAACCTTGCTACGTACCCATACTTCTCCAGTACAGGTGCGAGAGATGGAAACCACTGAGCCGCCTCTGCGACTGATCGCGCCAGGTCGGGTCTACCGGTGTGATTCGGATCTAACCCACACCCCCATGTTCCATCAGGTGGAAGGCCTGATGGTGGACCGGGATGTCAGTTTCTCTGATCTGATGGGTACCCTGGATCAGTTCCTGCGCCTGTTTTTCGAAAACGATGCCCTGCAGACTCGATTCCGCCCATCCTACTTCCCCTTCACCGAGCCCTCGTCGGAGGTGGATATTCAGTGTGTGATGTGTGAAGGCGAGGGCTGCCGGGTGTGTAGCCATACCGGCTGGCTGGAAGTGCTGGGCTGCGGCATGGTACATCCGGAAGTGTTCAGGCATGTGGGTATAGATAACGAACAATACACCGGTTACGCCTTTGGTATGGGGGTGGAGCGTCTGGCTATGTTGCGCTATGGCGTCAACGACCTGCGCCTGTTCTTCGAAAACGATCTTCGTTTCCTGAAACAATTCGCCTGAGGAATTACCCATGAAAATATCAGAACAATGGTTACGTGAATGGGTGAATCCGGCCATCGATACCCAGGCCCTGGCGGACCAGATCACCATGGCCGGCCTGGAAGTGGATTCCATCGAGCCGGCAGCAGGCAGCTTCAGTAAGGTGGTGGTGGCCCAGGTCAAAAGCATTGAAAAGCACCCGGACGCGGACAAGCTGAATGTGTGCCAGGTGGATGCGGGCGGTGAGCTGCTGCAAATCGTCTGCGGTGCCTCGAATGTGCGGCAAGGCCTGATGGTGGCCTGCGCCACCATCGGTGCGGTGTTACCCGGTAATTTCAAGATCAAAAAATCCAAATTACGCGGTGTCGAATCCAACGGTATGCTGTGTTCCGAAAAAGAGCTGGGTATGGCGGATTCTGCCGAGGGTCTGATGGAACTGCCGGATGATGCCCCGATTGGAGCCGATATCCGTGACTATCTGCAACTGGACGATCAGCTGATCGAGGTGGATTTAACCCCAAACCGCAGCGACTGTTTAAGTCTGGCCGGAGTCGCCCGTGAAGTGGCCACCCTGAATCAATGCGATCTCACGCCAGTGGCTATCGCCCCGGTTAAAGCCGAAATTGACGATGGTTTCCCGATTACGGTTGAAGCCTTCGCAGCCTGCCCGCGTTATCTGGGACGAGTTATCCGCAATGCCAATACCCAGGCCGCCACACCGCTGTGGATGATTGAGAAATTACGCCGTTCAGGTATACGCAGCCTGGGTCCGGCGGTGGATGTCACCAATTATGTGATGCTGGAGCTGGGGCAGCCCATGCATGCCTTTGATCTGGACAGCTTGCAGGGCAGCATCCAGGTACGTATGGCAAAGCCAGGCGAAACCATCACCCTGCTCGATGGCAAGGAAATCAAAGCGACTGAAAATACATTGCTGATTGCCGATGAGGACAAGCCCCTGGCCCTGGCCGGCATTATGGGCGGCGAAGGCTCCGGCGTTGCTGACAGCACTCAGCATCTGTTGCTGGAATGCGCCTTTTTCAGTCCCCTGGCCATTGCCGGCAAAGCCCGTGAATATGGCCTGCATACCGATTCCTCCCACCGCTTCGAGCGTGGCGTAGATCCTGAGCTGCAGGCCCGGGCCATGGAACGCGCCACTCAACTGTTACTGGATATTTGTGGGGGGCAGCCCGGTCCGGTGATCGAAGTGGCCTCAGCAGCGGATTTGCCTCTGCCGGCGCCCATCCTGTTGCGACCCAACCGGATCACTCGCATGTTGGGCATCGAATTTGCGACTAAAGAAGTGGAAGATATCCTTAGCCGACTGGGTATGCAGCTGGAATCCCATGAGGATGGCTGGTTGGTGACGGCACCCACATTTCGTTTCGATATTGCCATCGAAGCCGATCTGATCGAAGAGCTGATCCGGGTCCATGGCTATAACAACATTCCACGAACCATGCCGCGCTATCAGCCCATGATGAAGCCTTTGACCGAGTCTCGTCTGGATCTACAGCAGGTGAAGGATACTCTGGTGAGTCGCGGATTTTTCGAAGCTATCACCTACAGTTTTGTCGACCCAGCCTGGCAGGCTGTCATAGATCCGGGCATTGAGCCGGTGACTCTGGCTAACCCACTGTCGGCGGAGCTTTCCGTGATGCGTACCAGCCTCTGGCCGGGCTTGCTGAAAGCCCTGCAACACAATATCAACCGCCAGCAGCCCCGGGTGCGACTGTTTGAAAGTGGTCTGAGCTTTGTTCCGGGCAACAAGGGCCTGGTTCAGCAAGCTAAGATTGCAGGCGCCATCTGTGGCGCGCTCAATGAAGAGCAGTGGGGGGAAGTCAGTCGCAAGGTGGACTTTTTTGACCTGAAAGCCGATGTGGAGGCCATAATGGAGCTGGGAGGCCTGGCCGAGGTGAGCTTTGAAAAAGCCGAGCATTCGGCTCTGCACCCCGGACAAAGCGCCCGAATCTTGAAAAATGGCCAGGTTATCGGCTGGATCGGGGCTTTACACCCGCAAACTCAGAAGGCACTGGACATAGATCCTCCCTGTTATGTATTTGAGCTGGAACAGCAATCGGTGCTGGACACAAATGTGCCCGTGTTCACATCTTTGTCAAAATTTCCAGAAGTTCGCCGCGATATTGCCGTTATTATTAAGCAGGAAATCCCTGTGCAAAGCCTGTTTCAGTCTATCAAGGCCGCTGCATCGGATGTTTTGCAGGAAATTTTGTTATTTGACGTCTATACTGGTAAAGGTATAGATATTGGTCTAAAAAGTGTCGCTTTAGGCTTGATTTTACAAGGATTTTCCCGCACTCTTAAGGATGAAGATGTGGAATCTGAAATAACAAAGATTGTGACTGCACTAAGCAAAGATTTCGGTGCTACACTACGGGAGTAGAAATGGCATTAACCAAAGCGGATATGGCTGAATGTCTGTTCGATGAACTCGGTTTAAATAAGCGTGAAGCCAAAGAGCTGGTCGAGCTATTCTTTGAAGAAGTTCGTGATGCACTGGAAAATGCTTATAATGTAAAGCTTTCGGGCTTTGGGAACTTTACATTGCGGGATAAAACCCAACGACCGGGACGCAATCCAAAAACCGGGGAAGAAATTCCCATTTGCGCACGTCGAGTGGTTACTTTTCGTCCAGGACAAAAACTAAAACAACGGGTCGAGGCTTATGCTGGAAGCCAGCAATAATAACGAATTACCTGTCATACCAAGCAAGCGCTACTTCACCATTGGTGAAGTGAGTGACCTATGTGGTGTGAAACCCCATGTTTTACGTTATTGGGAGCAGGAGTTCACCCAGCTCAAGCCGGTAAAACGCCGAGGTAATCGACGTTATTATCAACGCCACGATGTGATTCTGATTCGCCAGATACGCAGTTTGCTTTACGAGCAGGGCTTTACTATTGGCGGCGCCCGCCAGCAGTTGACCGGTGAGCAGGCCAAGGATGATAATACCCAGACCCACCAGGTCATTAAGCAGATACACAGCGAACTGGAACAGATTCTGGAAATGCTCAAAAAATAGACCCTAAGGGTCTATTTTTTTGCCTGCAATTTTAGTTAGTGCCGAATCGGCCAAGTTTTTCCTTTAATCGACCTGCGACTTAGTGTATATTTCATCGCCTTATTCGGGGCGTAGCGCAGCCTGGTAGCGCACTTGACTGGGGGTCAAGTGGTCGGAGGTTCAAATCCTCTCGTCCCGACCAAATTAATCAATTCAGATACATTATTCCTGTTTACTTCCCTGTAGCAGTGATCCAGCCCAGCATCCGTGCTGGGCGTTCGTGGCCTCCTTCGGCTTTGTCTCCTGAGTCGCTCTACCTCCTGCATCCATGCAGTCGTAACCCGCCACTCACCTTCTCGTCCCGACCAATAAATAAAAAAGGCCTCTTTTTAGAGGCCTTTTTTATTTATCTGGCTTGTTGGGTTGGATGTGTTCTTTAGTGTTTATTAATAAAGTTTGCTTCGCAAGGTAGATTTGCGTGTCACCCACACACGCAAGTGCGGTTCACTAAATTTGCCAGGAGCAACAGAACGCTCTCTGTTGAGGGCGGCCCGAAGGGCGAAATACAGGGATGTATCTTTGTATATCCTCTTGTTCGGCCAGATTCATCGATTCAGATACATTGTTCTGGTTTACTTCCCTGTAGTAGTGATCCGGCCCAGCATCCCTGCTGGGCGTTCGTGGCTCCTGGCTCGCCACTCACCCTCTCGTACCGACCAAACAAATCAATTCAGATATATTATTCCGGTTTACTTCCCTGTAGCAGTGATCCGGCCCAGCATCCGCGCTGGGCGTTCATGGCTCCTTAACCCGCCATTCACCCCCGCATCCCTCGATAACGGCACCTGATCTTCGTTCCTGAAATGTATAGGTGTATAATGTTTTGATTTTTTAGCTGGGCAAAATTTACGTCCAGATCGCAGCAAACAGGTTTTAATATGTCCAAGATTGTTATATCCGCCCTATATCACTTTGTAATTCTTGATAATTATAAAAAATTACGTCAGCCTTTATTAGACGTAATGCTTGATAATGACATTAAAGGTACGCTGTTATTGGCTCATGAAGGTATAAATGGCACAGTGGCCGGTAGTCAAAAATCCATTGATCATTTATTAAACTGGTTAAAATCAGATGCACGCTTATCGGATATCCGGCATAAGGTTTCCTATGATGAGGTTATGCCGTTTTACCGTACCCGGGTGAAATTAAAAAAAGAAATCGTCACTATGGGAGTGCAGGGTATAGATCCAAATCATGTAGTAGGCACCTATGTGAAACCAGAAGACTGGAATGCCTTGATTTCTGATCCTGATGTGACATTAATTGATACTCGTAATG
>JBLYYN010000041.1:0-31167 GCA_048550535.1 Gammaproteobacteria bacterium | reverse complement strand
GGTCTAACAGGCCGAGGGTGAGTCGGTTAACACAATCGTGGAAATGGAAAGGAATAAATACCATATTGTGAGGCAGGCGTTGGGTCAATTGCACCAGTACCACGGCATCGCCACGTTTGGACACCACACGAACATAAGTCTGGTGCTCAATGCCTAATTCTTCCGCCGCATCCGGGTTCATTTCCATATATGGCGTTGGGCTGTATTTATTCAGGTTACCCATTTTCCCGGTACGGGTGCGAGTGTGGAAATGCTCCACCACACGACCGGAGTTAAGCCAGAAAGGGTAATCATTACCGGGGCGCTCGTTATTATCTACAAAAGGTAAAGAGATGAGTTTGGCCTTGCCATCGGCATAAGGAAACTTACCATCGGAGTACAAACGCTGAGTACCTTTTTCATCACCTTCTCGACAGGGCCATTGCAGGCCTCGTTGCTGTTCTATTTTGTCGTAGCTCATGCCGGAGATATCCAGGTTGCGCCCTTCGCCTTTGGATAGCTGTTTCATTTCCTCGAACACATCTTCTGCTCTGTCCGGGAAGTTCATTGTTTCGCTGTTATCAAACCGTTTGGAGAGTTGGTTGAAAATCCATAAGTCAGGTTTGGAATCGGCATAAGGTGCTGACACATTGGTCACCCGGTTTACCCGACGTTCGGTGTTGGTAAACACGCCGTCTTTTTCTGCCCAGATCGATGCCGGTAAATACATATGGGCAAACTCGGTGGTTTCCACATCTTTATAGGCATCCTGCACCACCAGGAAATCCAGCTTTTCCAGTGTTTTACGTATACGTGCCGTATTCGGCATGGAGGTCATGGGATTGGTGGCCACCAGCCACATGCCCTTGATCTGCCCGGTCTCAATGGCAGGGAAAATATCGGTCTGGAACATACCGCGCTGCTTGGGTAAAAACTCCGGGTCTATACCCCAGAAGTCGGCCACTTGTTTGCGATGATCGGCATTTTCCAGCGCCCGATACCCCGGCAATCCGGAACAGGACGACCATTCGCGTGTGCCCATGGCATTACTCTGGCCGGTAATGGATAAGCTGGTGCCACCGGGCTTGCCTATATTGCCCGTGATCAGGTTCAGGTTATTGATACCCACCACGCCATCGGAACCGTGGGTACTCTGGTTGATACCCATGGTCCAGATCGACATGGCCTGACCCGATTTTGCATAAAGTCGGGCCACATTGCGAATGGTGTCTTCATCGATACCACAAACTTTCGAAGCACTGACTGGATCGTATTCCGCCACCAGTGCCTTGAACTCTTCAAAACCGTTAGTGTGGGATTCAATATAGGCGCGGTCTTCCAGGCCTTCATTTAAAATCACATGGGCCAGTGCATTCAACAGCACCACATCGGTACCCGGAGTAATGGCGAGATGCATGTCGGCATTCTGTGCCAGCATAGTGACGCGGGGATCAACCACAATTAACGGGAAATTGCGTTTCTCCATGGCTTCTTTCATACGCCAGTAAATAATCGGATGCTGCTCGGGTAAATTAGAACCAAAGGCAATCAAACAATCGGTGTGTTCAAAATCTTCATAACAACCGGGAGGGCCATCTGATCCAAACGAACGTTTGTAACCGGACACCGCAGAAGCCATGCACAGGGTGGTATTACCGTCGTAGTTATTGGTACCTATGGCACCGCGGGTCAGCTTACCCAGCGTATAAAACTCTTCGGTGAGGATTTGCCCGGTCGATACCACCGCAAAGGCATCACGGCCGTATTTATTCTGGATATCCTTGATTTTCGCCGACATGGTATCCAGCGCATGGTCCCAGCTGGTTTCCTGATAATCTTCATGGATCCTGTCACGAATCAGTGGCTTTTCACCACGGCCTGCGGAATCGAATAATTCGTGTTCGAAAATACCCTTGATGCACAACTTGCCACGATTAACATCAGCGCCACCCACACCACGACTGGACACCGCCTTGCCGTCTTCATTGATACCGACTTCAATCGAACAGCCGGTCGAGCAATAACCGCAGGTGGTATAACGCCATTCGACAATATTTTTATCCGCGATCTTGATCGGGTTTTTCTTGTTACGGCCTAAGAGCATGGGGGGACTCCGGATTAATTAAAATTTCTTGCCACAGAGCCACAGAGGACACAGAATTTAATTTGAATGTATCTCAGTGAACTCTGTAACTCTGTGGCTAATTATTATTTGTTCAAACTAAGGAAAATGGTGTCGCCTTCCAGCTTCACCGGGTAAACACCGGTACATCCTTCATCCGGTCCCTGGGCCTCACCGGACTCCAGTGAAATTTTCCAGTTATGTAATGGGCAGGTGACGGTTTTATCGGCCACAATACCTTGCGACAAGGGCCCCTGTTTGTGTGGGCACTGGTCACGCAGTGCAAAAACATCATCGTTGTTATTTCTAAATACTGCGATATCACCGTCATTAGTTTGCACCACTCGTGCACCCAGTTTGGGGATATCATTGATTGAACCGACTTCTATCCAGTCTGACATATTATTAACCTTCAAATAATTCTGTAATGTTTAATCTGCCCCTGATCTAGTGAGGGGCAAATCAGGGTAATTAAGAAACCACTTTCAGTGGCGCAAATTCATTTACATCCACACCTTCTGATGAACGTAATTTCCAGGGATCATCCTGACTCTGATTTAAGCTTTGTGATACTTTGAATCGTTCAGCCAGTATTTTACGATTTTCATCATCGTCCACCAGCTGTTCTTTTACATAACTGAAACCCACGCGCTCTATCCAGGGAGCAGTACGTTCCAGGTAACGAGCTTGTTCACGGTACAACTGGATAAAGGCTGCTGAGTATTCCAGGGCTTCCTCTTCAGTATCGACACGGGTGAGTAAATCGGTGGCACGGACCTTGATACCCCCATTACCGCCGATGTGTAATTCATAACCCGAATCCACACACACCACACCGAAGTCCTTGATAGTGGCTTCGGCGCAGTTACGTGGGCAACCGGATGCGGCCATCTTGAATTTATGCGGCATCCAGGAGCCCCAGCTCATCTGTTCCAGTTTGATACCCAGAGCCGTTGAGTCCTGAGTTCCAAAACGACACCATTCTTTACCGACACAGGTTTTAACCGTACGCAGGGCCTTGCCATAAGCATGACCGGATACCAGACCCTGATCATTGAGGTCTTTCCAGATTAATGGCAGTTCCTGTTTCTTGATGCCATACAGACCAATACGCTGGCCACCGGTAACATGCACGGTATCCAGATCAAATTTTTCTGCCACATCGGCAATGGCGCGTAATTCTTTGGGTGTAGTCATGCCCCCCCACATACGGGGAATCACCGAATAGGTACCGTCATTCTGGATATTGGCGTGAGCTCGCTCGTTAATAAACCGAGACTGGTTATCATCATTGGCTTCTTCAGGCCAGCTGCTGAGGACATAGTAATTCAGGGCCGGACGACAGGCAGCACAACCATCGGCATTTTTCCAGTTCAGCGTTTGCATAATTTCAGGGATACTGGTCAGCTTCTGGTCACGTATGGCCGCACGCACGTAGTCGTGGGTATGCTCAGTACAGCCACACATGGTTTTGGCTTCCGGCGCTTCATAGTCGCCACCCAGGGTAGATTCCAGCAACTGTTCCACCAGACCGGTACAGGAACCACAGGAAGATGACGCCTTGGTATGCATACGTACCTCTTCCAGGGTAAACAGACCTTTGTCTGTAATGGCTTTAACCACATCACCTTTACAAACCCCGTTACAACCACAGATTTCTGCGTCATCCGACATGGCCGCCACCACGTTTCCACCATGCCCGGAATCCCCCAGATGGGCCTGACCAAACATCAATTGATCGCGAATATCAGAAATTTTGGTTTGCTCACGCATGAGCTGGAAGTACCAGGCGCCGTCGATGGTATCGCCATAGAGCACGGCACCCTTGATTTTATCATCCTGGATAACAATCTTTTTATATATGCCGCGAGTGGCATCTCGCACCACAATATCTTCTGTGGTGTCATCACCCATAAAGTCGCCGGCGGAGAATAAATCAATGCCGGTCACTTTCAGCTTGGTGGAAGTTATCGATCCTTTGTAAATACCAATACCGTATTCAGCCAGATGATTGGCACACACTTTGGCCATTTCGAACAAAGGTGCCACCAGGCCATAAACCATACCTCGATGCTGAACACATTCACCAATGGAATAAATTTTGGGATCGAAGGTTTGCAGGGTATCACTTACCACTATACCCCGTTCACAGTGCAGGCCACATTTCTTGGCCAGTTCGATGTTTGGTCGAATGCCCACTGCCATCACCACCAGGTCGGTCACCAGCTCAGAGCCATCGACAAACTTCACCCCTTCCACCTTGCCGTTACCGACAATTTCCTGGGTAGAGGCTTTCATCATGAACTGCATGCCTTTGTCTTCCAGTGATTTCTTCAGCATTTCACCGGACACTTCATCCATCTGCCGTTCCATGAGCCAGTCCATCAAATGCACGACGGTGACACTCATGCCCTGCTTCATCAAGCCGTTGGCCGCTTCAAGACCTAACAAACCACCGCCAATCACCACGGCGTGCTTTTTGGTTTTGGACGCTTCCAGCATCAGGTCAACATCATGAATATCGCGGAAACTGATCACACCGGGTAGATCATGGCCTGGCACAGGAATAATGAAAGGATCGGAACCGGTGGCTATCAGCAATCGATCATATTCTGCTTCCGTACCGTCATCTGCTATTACCTTGCAGTTTTTACGATCAATGTCGCTAACCTTCACCCCTTTGTGCAAGCTAATATTGTTGTCTTCATACCATTGCAAATCATTAAGCATGATTTGATCGATGGTTTTTTCGCCAGCCAGTACAGGAGATAATAGAATACGGTTGTAGTTACCGTAGGGTTCAGCACCGAATACAGTAATATCAAATTTTTCAGGGGCAATTTCTAACAGCTCTTCCACTGTGCGCATGCCAGCCATGCCATTACCGATGACAACCAGTTTTTCTTTCATGTAGCCAGACTCCAAAAAGGGGCAATTTAAGTTTGCGGATATATGTGCAAAAGCTATGCCATGAATCTGGAATCAATTAAGTGATTGTTATTTATAAGATTATCGCTGAATTCGAACTAACACACGATATTAGACTACACATTTTCGCACCAGGATGGTGCGAAACCGCTAATAACGACAAATAAGGGTGCACTTATATAAATCGATAGACACATATAATAAAGGTGTAAACCTAAATACCACACGCACCAATATGCGGCGCCAGGAGGTATTGTTGTGCATGGCTCACATATATTGCACTGTATTTGAGCAAAATAGCTCAACGGGATTCCCCATAATAAGCTTATCTATATGATTTTAATATAAATAATATATATGGCACCGTATTTGCTGTAATGACGCCAAACTCAATACAGGAGAGCCCCCAGGTGGCATCATCAAGACTTAAGCTTTTTTCCTTTAGCGGTAATACCCGAATTTTGCATTTCACATGGTTTGCATTCTTTTTAAGTTTTGTCATGTGGTTCAACCTGGCACCATTCAAAGAATCGGTCATGGCTGCATTTGACCTGAGCTCGCAGCAATGGAAAACCCTGTTAATACTCAATGTTGCACTCACCATTCCTGCACGAATTATTATCGGTATGCTGGTGGACAAGTTTGGCCCCAAGATCATGTATACCCTGTTACTGGCCAGCTCCAGTATTCTGTGTTTCATTTTTGCGCTTTCCAACAGCTTCGAAATGATGGCCATAATGAGATTCCTGATGGGCTTCGTTGGCGCCGGTTTCGTTATCGGTATTCGTATGATCGGCGAATGGTTTCCTGCAAAACAGGTCGGTGTCGCTGAAGGCATTTATGGTGGCTGGGGTAACTTTGGTTCTGCCGCCGCCGCCATGACCTTGCCGACTCTGGCATTAATCTACGGTGGTGATAATGGCTGGCGTTATGCTATTGCCACTACCGGTGTTATTGCTTTGATCTATTCAGTTATCTATTACCTGAATGTCCATAATACACCCAAAGGTTCAACCTATTTTAAACCGAAGAAAACCGGTGCCATGGAAGTGACCAGTAAAGGTGATTTTTACCTGTACTGCATCATGAACATTCCGATGTATCTGGCGCTGGCCGTACTCAACTGGAAACTGGGACCGGATAACCTGGGCATGCTGAGCGCCACGGCTGAACTTGCCATTTATATTATTCTGGCGGCTATGTTTGTTTACCAGTTCAGCCATATATGGGCAATCAACAAACACATATTCACAGAAGAAATGCCTGAAATTCATCGTTATAAATTCAAACAGGTCGCCGTACTGGATCTGGCTTACCTGGTGACGTTTGGCTCGGAACTGGCAGTGGTTTCTATGCTACCAGGGTTCTTTATGGATACTTTCGAACTCACTCAGGTCATAGCAGGTATGTTAGCTGCCGGCTATGCGTTCATGAATCTGGTGGCACGTCCCAGTGGTGGCCTGTTCAGTGACAAGTATGGTCGCAAGAAAATGATGCTGATACTGTTATCCGGCCTGACCGTCGGCTATCTGATGATGAGCCAGATCGATTCCAGCTGGATGATAGCGCTAGCCGTTATGACGACCATGGCCTGCTCATTCTTTGTACAGGCCGGAGAAGGTGCGGTGTTTGCCATGGTGCCTTTAATCAAACGTCGCATGACAGGCCAGATCGCCGGTATGGCCGGTGCCTATGGTAATGTCGGTGCCGTTACCTTTCTCACCGTGTATTCATTCGTATCACCGGCTACTTTCTTCCTGGTAATTGCAGGTGCAGCCGTACTCACACTACTGGTGGTGGCCGTATTTATGGATGAACCCGCAGGTCATATGGCTGAGATCATGCCGGATGGTACTGTTGAAATGATTGAAGTATCCTGATACAAAGTTGAGGAATAATAAAATCATAAAGCAGCCTGACTGATAATGATTGGTCGGGCTGTTTTTTCTTAAACGAAATATACTCTAAAATTAATTATCGAAATTAAACATGACAAGTCAGCTATCTGTATCCATTGGCCAAAGCTCTGATAAAGGTATTAAAAATGCCAATGAAGATTCCTATGGCGTGCTGTGTCCGCAGGATCAATTACTGGAAAGTAAAGGCATTGCCGCTATCATTGCCGATGGCATGGGCAGCTGTGAGAAACCCAAGGAAGCCAGTGAATACTGTGTGAAAGGCTTTCTTAGTGACTACTACAGTACCGCCGACTCCTGGACCGTCAAAACCTCCGGTGCTAAAGTGCTCACTGCACTCAACAGCTGGTTATATGGCAAAAGCCATAATGAACATGCCATGTCCATGGTATCGACCTTCAGTGCTCTGGTTTTGAAATCAACCACCGCCCATATTTTTCACATTGGTGATTCACGCATCTATCGATATCGTGATGGTTATCTGGAGCAACTAAGTAATGATCATCGAGTGTGGATTTCCCAGGAAAAAAATTACCTGAATCGTGCCATAGGCATAGACTTACATCTGGATATTGATTACAAAACCTCAGAAGCCGAAGTGGGTGACGTCTATGTCATGACCACCGATGGTGTTCACGATTACCTGAATGACAAACAGATTAAAGCACTACTGAAGGCCAGTGGCTCACTGGATGTCATTGCAGATAATATCGTATCCAGCGCCCTGGAAAACAACAGCCATGATAATGTTACCTGTCAGCTAATTCGTATCAATAGCTTACCGAGTCAGGAAGCCAATGAAGTTTATCGTGAGCTAACCAAGCTACCCTTTCCACCAGAACTGGAACCTGGAATGCTGATCGATGGTTATAGAGTCATCAAGGAAATATCCAGCAGCCCTAGCAGTCAGCTTTATCTGGTAAAAGATGAGCAAACGCAGCAACAACTGGTTATGAAAACACCATCGGTTAACTTCGACGATGACCCTTCCTACATCGAACGGTTCCATATGGAGGAATGGGCGGGTAAACGCATCAAGCAGCGTAATGTTCTGCAAACTTATGAACAGAACAGGCCCAGGAAATTCATGTATTTCCTGATGGAATACATCGAAGGTATCACTTTGGCGCAATGGATTGAGCAACACCCCAAACCCGATATCGATACTGTAATAGCGATGATTGACCAGGTCATCCATGGCTTACGTGCTATCCATAAAATGGAAATGCTGCATCGGGACTTAAAACCGGATAACATCATTGTTACTCAGGATGAAACAGTAAAGATCATTGATTTTGGTTCCATCAAGATTGCCGGCATACAGGAGATCAGCACCCCGGTTGAGCGTATGGAATTACTCGGCACTAAAAACTATACCGCACCCGAGTATCTGCTAGGCATGGCAGGCAGCAGCAAATCAGACCTGTTTTCCCTGGGGGTGATTTGTTATGAAATGCTGACAGGGCATCTCCCCTATGGGGACCAGTTGAACAGAAATACCAACTGGCGCAGTATCTCCAAAATCAGATACACGCCATCCATCAGTTATAATCCCATGATTCCTTTATGGCTGGATGGCGCCATTGAAAAATCGGTGCGCTGTGACCAGAGAATGCGCTATGACACCTTTTCTGAATTTTTTCATGACCTCAAGCATCCTAATGACGCCTTCATGAAGACAAACCTACCGCTAGTTGAACAGAATCCGCTGATGGTGTGGCAGACTATTACAGCTATATTACTCATTGGTAATGTTGTCTTATTATATCTACTTATCACGCAGCCATGATTAAAAATGCAACAGGACAAATTCCTGTTCAGGATATGTATGCATAATTTTTGTTAATTTTTATTTTGAATCCTGCTAAGGTAGCGACCAATAACAACAATAATATATAAATAATATTCTCCTGGAATGGACTCAAGCAGAATACTGCAATTTCCAGGCAACAAATGTGGCCGCTAAATCAATAGAACATCTTCAAATAAATGACCTCAAGCAACACCTGAAAGACAGAGAAGCAGAAATTGAGATTCTTCGGAGAACTTTTTCGGCTGTAGGAAATGAATTCGACCTGGAAAAAGTTTTCCAGATTGTTGCTGAGCATGCGCGGGAACTGATTCAGTCTGAAACCGTCCTTATCCCTATAATTGATACCAATTGTAAAACCTACACCTATCGCGCTGGCTCTGGTGTGAATGCAAGTGAAATTGTCGGTGAATCCCTGCCTATTGATTTTGGTATCTGCGGATGGGTATGGAAACACAAACGTGCCTGGTGGCGAGGTGTACTGGATGAGCTGAACGAAGAAGAACGTAATCACTGGGAAAAAGAAGCCGGCTCAACGATTATGGTTCCGCTGCAGGGCAAAAAACATTTTCTGGGGGGTATTGCCGGAATCAATAAAATCGGTGGCAATGAATTCACCCAATGCGACCTGAACCTGTTATCCCTGTTTGCCAGCATTGTGCCCATTGCTGTTGAAAATGCCATAGCTGTTCAACAAATAGAAGATGCGAAACGATTAACCGATATCTATCAGATGCGCCTTGAGCGACAAAACAATGAATTGATTGAAAGTAGTCGCGAACTGGAATATCTATCATTGTATGATTCTATCACCGGCTTACCCAACCGGTCCTTATTCCATGACCGGCTCAATCAAAACCTCACCAGCGCCGCAAAAAATAATACTCACGTAGGCCTGTTACTGGTTGATATAGATAATTTTAAACGCATCAATGAAAATCTTGGCCATGATCGTGGTGACTATTTATTACACCTGGTTGCACAACGACTGCTAGACCTTGTTGATTCGGATGAGACCCTAAGTCGCCTGGGTGGTGATGAGTTCATCCTGATATACCCCAACCACAACAAGCAACAAACGATTGCTCGCGGTCATGCATTACTCAAGCACCTGGAAAAACAGTTTGAAGTATATGACACCAAAATTGCCGTCAGTGCCAGTATCGGTGCAGTTATCTATCCACAGCATGGCGAAGACTTTAGTGTTCTACTACAGCATGCTGACCAGGCTATGTACAATGCCAAAGAAAATCATTCAGGCATCTGTATCTATAATTCTGAAATCAGCAGTTCTTCACCGGCTCAGTTAACATTGCTGGCAGATTTACGTAATGCCATTGACAAACATCAATTTGAGTTACGTTTCCAACCCAAGGTCACCATTCCTGACAGGCAATTAATAGGTGCTGAAATACTCGGTTCCTGGGAACACCCGAACAGAGGGGTCATACCTGCAAGTATTTTCATTAGTGACCTTGAAGAAACAGGACTCATCCATAAATATACTTACTGGGTCATTGAAAGCACCATTAAGTATTTATCAGATTGGGACAGTATCACCAGTAATATCCAGTTAGCTATAAATTTATCTACCCAAACCCTGATGAATAATGAATTTCAATCTTTCCTTGATGCAACCATTCCATCACAAAGCATTGGCGAAAAAATTATTTTTGAAATTACTGAAAATCTTTTCTTAGCGGAATATGATCATTTGTCAGATACACTACAGCATATACGAAACCTTGGCATCACATTTTCTATAGACGATTTTGGTACCGGTTACTCATCCCTGAGCCGTCTCAAACGTTTACCGGTGAGTGAATTAAAAATAGACCGCTCTTTTGTTATGGATATGGATAAAAACCCTGATGATGAAGTGATTGTACATTCAACCATTGAACTAGCGCATAACCTTGGCCTTAAAGTTACCGCTGAAGGCATTGAATCAGAATCTACTTTCAGCCATTTGAATCAATTGAACTGTGATATCGCCCAGGGTTTTTATATCAGCAAACCACTGCATTATTCTGACTTCGAGCAGTTGCTGAAGCAGACTGAAATTTTAAAAAATTAAGGCCACTCTACTCAGTGACATGCCAGCTGCCCATGAGCTAAATGAATCCGAGACTGCTCAAGCATATAACGAATACTAAACCGTCCATACATCACGTTCTTTACACAGAATGCCGAACCTCAGTCTTTAATAACGCACGGCTGGTGTTTCGATTTTCAGGCCATTTCCCCTGGCATTGATATACACCTCAAGGTCGATGAATTCATCCGAACCACGATCAAAGGGCTGTGCTCGGAACGATACAAAACATTCACTGAACCGCTTGTGCAAACTGGTGATTCTACCGCTACCCAATCGATATTCAGGGAAGCCATTACTCTGCCCCTGTGTTAACACCTGGCCCCTCATACGACTGCCCTGATGATAAACATGGCAATGCACACAGGCCATGTCGATTTGTCCAAATCGAGTATGGTAAAGTTCGCGACCGGATTCATAATGCGCTTGCATCGGCCCACTAATATCCACATTCACCGTCTCACCCCTGGCCAGAAAGCGAACATAGGTTTCCAGTGCTACCACTTCTTTGCAATCGTAGACAAAAGGAGCGTTGTCCAGATTGTCCTCCCAGCATAGATTTATCTGATCCTGCAAGGTGTAGGGTCTTAATTCATTTTCATTGTAAACCGGGTAACGAGCGATATTTTTAGTATCCATCTTTGCACCGTCTTCTCCGTGACAACTGGCACAGGATTTTCCTGAATTACCGCTGCCATGAAACAGTTTACGGCCGTGCTCGACGGCATCCATGCCGGGATTGGCAAATTCATCGTCCTGCATTTCCTGGGTCATGGGGCTAAGAAAATGATAACCGGATACCGGCTCATTAGCATGAGCGGCAATTAAATAAAATAACATCGCTAACAACAAAATACGGCTGTGGGTCACCGGCTTCATTTCAGCGTCACCAGGTAGGCCACAACATCCTCAATTTGTTGCGCAGTTAAAAACGTTTTACCGGCAAATTCCTCGCTGACCTGGTTGAGTTTATTCGGATGACGATAATAACCTGGCATGATAGTTACAGGGTTAATCAATTTTTCATCAACCACCCTAAAACGTATTTCCGCTTCAGTCAGACGAGTAGCTAGCTTAGTTAAATCCGGGCCGACCGTACCATGAAATGGTTCTTCCGGGATGGGTAAATGATGACAGGCCAGACAATTGCCGCCATCGCTGGCCATGACTATTTCACGGCCCTTAACAGGATCACCCTGCAATCCACCCAGTGCCTGTGTAATGACCAGGCCATCGGCCTGCCACTGAATATATGAGTCTGCCGCCTGGGCCTGCAGTAAAAAACTCTGTACTACTGCCATCACAACACCCAGGATTATGCGATTTACAGGTTTCATAGTAATCAAATATTCCAGTTACACCCGACTTCTGGCAACCGTTGTCACATTAGGCAGCTGCGAAATTTTGTCCATCATCCGGCCCAGCTGTTGCAAATCGCTAATTTCGGCGGTGATGGTCATGTTTGCAGTTTGATCATCTCGATTAGACAGCGTATTCACACTTAAAACATCGATTTTATCATCCGCCAGCACTTTACTGACATCCCGCAACAGACCCTGGCGATCGATGGCTTCGATATGAATAGACACTGGATAGGTTTTGGCCAGCTCGCCACCCCAGTCCACTTCAATCAAACGATCACGTTTGTTGTCATCGAGATTGATCACATTGGTGCAGTCTTTGCGGTGAATATTGACACCCTGGCCACGGGTAATATAGCCAATAATCGGATCACCGGGGAAAGGTTTGCAGCAGTTAGAAACCGTGGTTAACAGATTACCCACCCCCCTGACCCGGACTTCATCGGCCGATGTGGCTTTCTTCTGGCTGTTTTTTTTGCGCGCGACCAGTGGGATATCTTCACCATTAACCGGGGCGTTGATGTCCTGCAGGGCACTGGCAATCTGACCACTGGTGATATCACCATGGCCAATAGAGGCATACAGGTCATCCAGTGATTGTTGCTTGAAATGCTTAAGCAGTTTTTCGCTATCAACCTTGTGGTAACCCTGGCGGTGCAATTCTCGTTCAAACACCGATTTACCATCGGACTGGTTGATATGATAATCCTGGTGCTTGAACCAGCTTCTCACCTTGGCCCTGGCCCGGCTGGTTTTCAGATAGCCGAGATTAGAGTTCATCCAGTCTCGACTGGGTTCAGAACGATTGGTGGTCAGCACTTCCACCTGCTCACCATTATGCAGTTCATAGGTCAGCTGTACGATATGTCCATTGACCTTGGCGCCCCGGCAACGATGACCAATTTCCGTGTGTACGGCATAGGCAAAATCCAGGGGCGTCGAGCCCTGGGGCAAATCCATCACTTTGCCGGTAGGTGTGAGTACAAAAACCCGATCTGGAAACAGCTCGGTGTGGAAACTGTCGATCAGTTCATCGTCTTCTGTTTCATTGGGATCGAGTAATTTTCGCAGGGAGGCAACGCCCCGCTCCAGACTGTTGTCGGCCTGCGAACCTTCCTTGTAACGCCAGTGAGCCGCCACCCCATACTCGGCAAATTCATGCATTTCCCGGGTGCGGATCTGAATTTCCAGGGGTTTTCCCTGGGGACCAAACACCGCGGTATGCAGGGAACGATAACCGTTCTCCTTGGGGTTGGCGATATAATCGTCGAATTCATGGGCAATATGTCGCCATTTGCCATGCACTATGCCCAGAACGGTATAACAGTCGGCCACCGAATCCACGGTAATACGTACCGCCCGGACATCGAACAGTTCGGTAAAATCCTTTTGCTTGGAGGCCATTTTTTTCCAGATACTGTAGATATGCTTGGGCCGGCCATAGACTTCACCATGGATACCTGCATCCTCCAGCACCTCCCGGATATTATCCACCACATCCACAATAAATTGCTCACGGGACTCACGACGCTCTTCCAGCATCTTGGCCACCCGCTTGTAAGTCATCGGATCGAGGTAGCGAAACGACAGATCTTCCAGTTCCCACTTCAGCTGACCTATTCCCAGTCGATTGGCCAATGGGGCAAAGATTTCCAGTGTTTCCTGGGCAATATAATGGCGTAGATCCGTATCCGAACGCGATAGCATACGCAGCCGCTGTACCCGGTAGGCCAGTTTAATAAGGACCACCCGAACATCTTCAACCATGGCCAGCAGCATGCGCCGTAAACGTTCTGCCTGTTCTGGCCCACTGTGCTGCTCGGGTTTAAGCTGAAAGTCATTCAGCCACAACACATTGTCGACCATGTGCTTGATGTTGTCGCCGAAATCCTGTTCCAGACTGGCCATGGAAGTATGCCCCCTGAGCCGGGGATCACTAAGAAAAGAGACGACATAGGTGGTTTCATCCACCCCCAGTTCGTGCAAAATCAGCGCAACTTCCAGGCCACTGGGTTTGTCCATCTGCACATCCTGTGCAGACCAGGCGAGTTGACAGGCCTTATACAGCCGGGATTCGGCATCGACCTGTTTGCCGCTGATCATTTTGATGAACTCATCCAGTGAGTAGCGTTGCGTTATTCCGAGTTGCGGTTTGGTCTTTTGCATTGACTTGAATGAGTCTTAATCCAGATGACTAGTATAGCTTTGAAACTTTATCTGCACAGGCAGTTAACTGTCCTGGCAGGCAGGGTCGTTACAATGTCCGTAGAGAATCATACTGTGGTCGGTAATTTTAAAGCCATTATCGATGGCGATCTGCTTCTGACGCTCTTCGATCACCGGATCCATAAACTCAACCACCTTACCACATTTCAGGCATACCAGATGGTCGTGGTGACCGCCCTGGTTCAATTCGAACACCGCCTGACCACCTTCAAAATGGTGCCTGCTCACCAGGCCTGCAGCCTCAAACTGGGTAAGCACACGATACACCGTGGCCAGACCAATTTCCTCCTTGGCATCCAGCAGGGCTTTGTAAATATCCTCGGCACTTAAATGCCTGTCCTGGCTTGCCTCCAGAAACTCAAGAATTTTCATTCTTGGTAAGGTGACTTTCAGGCCAGCTTTTTTAAGATCAGCGGTTTCCAAAATTAAACTCCTGCTGTAATTGACCATTAAATAATGTAGTATTCACCCCAACATTATACGCGATTACAGATACGTATCATTATCATATGCGAAAGAATCTCATTTTTATTGCAATTCTCATTGGCCTGATGACATCCGCTTGCAGCAGCTGGCTACCAGAAGCCCATAAAATCGACATCCAGCAGGGCAACCGAATTAAACAGCAGGATCTGGATAAACTGCAGCTGGGTATGAACCGTAACCAGGTTAAGTTCGTACTGGGCAGTCCCTTGTTACAGGACAGCTTTCACCAGGACAGGTGGGATTACATATTTTATCTCAAACCCGGTAAGGGAGAAATCCAGCGCTCTAAAATCAGCCTGTATTTTGCTGGCGATAAATTGATCCGTATCGATGACAGCCAGTATCGACCTGATCAGCAGTCCATATCACCCTTAGCCAAATAATTCTCCAGGCAAGCAGTCGATCGAATTCTTCAACCAGCATCGGTTTACCCAGCAGATAGCCCTGGCCTTTATCACAGAACAACTGACGCAGTAGCTGGACCTGCTGTTCCGATTCGACCCCTTTCGCTAGATAAATATTTTTATAGCTAATGTCAGATTTTTAGCCGTTTTGATGATGTTTGAGCGAGTTATCTGTATTTAAGAAAATACTTCGATAAAGGGGACTTGTTCGTTTATGAATCGCCTCCCCCTTTACTCATACGTTTGCCTTCAGCTTCACGTTTTCTTCGAACTTCTTTAGGATCGGCGATCAGTGGGCGATAAATTTCTACACGATCACCGGCTTTCAATTCTATGGATAATTTTGATAACTTGCCAAAAACACCCACTTTAGCCACAGACAAATCGATTTCAGGGAATTTGTCCAGAATCCCCGATTCATGAATGGCCTGCTCTGCCGTGCAACCCGCCGGCATATCGACCGCAATAATCTGCTGTACCTCCGGCAAGGCATAAGCCACTTCCACTACAATCATTTCAGAATCGTTCACCATAGACCTCTACTGCACGTTTACAAAAAGCATCCACCATGGAATTGGCAATCTGATTAAATACCGAGCCTACCGCGAAGCCTATCAGTTTGCTCTCGAATTCGAAATCCAGATCCAGTGAAATCTTACAGGCTTTATTATCTTTCAGGGCATCAAAACGCCAGAAGCCCTCCAGGTGCTTAAAGGGCCCTTCCACCAGGCGCATTTCAATTATTTTGTTTTTCTGCAGGCGGTTTAAGGTGGTGAATGATTTATTCAGCGCCCCTTTGGCAATTTCGATACTGGCTTTGACTTCCTCACCTTCCCGGTAGAGCACGGTTGTAGAACGACACCAGGGTAAAAATTCGGCATAAGATTCGACATCTTCCACCAGGTCATACATTTCTTCGGTACTGTAGGGCACCAGCGCATTACGAGAAATTAACGACACACATTCACCTTAAAACTAATCAACGTTTATCACACCAATAACATTAAGGAACACTATCAGCACCGCAACCGGTGTAATATACCTTACCAGAAACAACCAGAAAGAATATCCCCGCTCAGTGGTATTGAGTTCCTGTTTACTAGACACTTCACGCATCACCCAGCCGGCAAATATGGCAATAAACAATCCACCCAGAGGCAGCATGATATTGGCTGTCAGGTAATCCAGCGAATCAAAGAAAGTGAAGCCAAACAGTTTGTACTCCGACCAGAGGTTAAATGACAGCACAGTGCCTATACCCAATAGCCAGGTGATCAGGCCGATCCACACCGAGGCATAGATGCGGTTGATACCTCTGTTTTCCACCAGCCAGGCGACTGCCGGCTCGATCAGAGAGATGGATGAACTCCAGGCGGCAAATACCAGCAAGACGAAGAACAGGGTACCCACAATCACCCCGCCATCCATCTGGCCAAAAGCGATGGGCAGGGTTTTGAAGATCAGGCCCGGCCCGGCGCCCGGTTCAAGACCATTGGCGAAGACAATTGGAAAAATCACCATGCTTGCAGTTAAGGCCACCAGTGTATCGGCCCCTGCAATCATCATGGTGGCTTTGGAAATGGAAGTATCCTGTGGCAGGTAGGAGCCGTACACCATAATAGCCCCCATGCCCAGGCTCAGGGTGAAAAAGGCATGGCCCATGGCTATGAGCACGGAATTAGCCGTCAGCTTGCTAAAATCCGGAGTAAATAGAAATTCCAGCCCCATTGTGAAATAACCCGTAGAACCGGCATAAATTAACAGCACCAACAATAATACAAACAAAGCGGGCATCAGATATCGCACCGCCTTTTCCAGACCATGCTGCACACCCCTTGCCACCACAATCATGGTCGATACCATAAAAATAGTATGCCAGGCCAGCAGGCGCTCAGGATCAGATACCAGCGAGGTGAATATATGGTTCACACCATCCACGGTAACACCGGTGAACATGCCGCTGGCGGTGCGGAATACATAAGATAACGCCCAGCCCGCAATCACACTGTAATAAGAAAGAATCAGGAAGCCGGCCACCACCCCCATCCAGCCCAGCCCCACCCAGATCTGATGGCGTTTTTCCTCGGTTGCCAGGGTCGACATGGTGTTGATCGGGCTTTGCCGACCCCGGCGCCCCATCATCACTTCTGCGATCATAATCGGTACACCGATGACCGCAATACAGAGCAAATACACCAGCACGAAAGCACCACCCCCATGTTCGCCGGTGATGTAAGGGAATTTCCAGATATTGCCCAGACCAACAGCAGAACCGGTGGCAGCCAGTATGAAGGCCATACGATTGGACCACTGCCCGTGTATCGATGTTCGTTGCTGCTCTGCCATTGAACTCCCCAATGAATGTCTGTTTTCTATCTGTTCTGTTTTTCTATTTGAAAAGCATTTTGAGGAAAAAAGCGCCAATTCTCAAGGGAATACTGAGAAACAACTGACATTCAATGATTTTTTGCTGTCTTGCGTTATAATCCCCGCTCCCGGAACATCGATGACCAGACCTGACATGGCCAAACAGAAAAAATTAAAAAAAGCACCCAGCAGCACCATTGCCCGCAATAAAAGGGCACGCCATGACTTTCATATCGAAGATACTTTCGAGGCCGGGATTGCCCTGCAGGGCTGGGAAGTTAAAAGCCTGCGCGAAGGCCGGGTACAGATGTCCGACACCTATGTCATGATCAAGAACAACGAAGTCTGGTGGCTGGGCGGCCTCATTACACCCCTGCTCTCGGCCTCAACCCATATCACACCGGAACCCACCCGAAGCCGCAAACTGCTGCTCAATCGACAGGAAATCGACAAGCTGGTGGGAGCCGTGGAACGTAAGGGATTTACTCTGGTGCCTTTAGCCATGTACTGGAAAAAAGGCAAGGCCAAAATGGAAATCGGGCTGGCCAAGGGCAAGAAAGAACATGATAAGCGAGCGGCGGATAAAGACCGAGACTGGAGTCGCGAGAAAGAGCGGATTATGAAACACAGTCATTGATGATAGCCTGGCTACACCTGGCGCCATATCAATTAATTTTATATGGGCTTAGTCGCCATCTTGGATTTTATGACTCAGGGTTGTCTGAACTATTCCAGATCAATGGATTTATACCATCAGGGAGATAAAAATGATAAAGAAATTTATATTAGTAACAGCATTAGTCACTCTAGCAAGCTGTTCTGGTCTGAGAACTACAGATAATGCTTACTCCGCTCATGCGGAATATTTTTAATATACTGTTTATACAAACCCCAGGTGGTGACACTCAAGAGCGGGCAATGGCGCTTGTGCCGAAAGCAAGCGAAATAAAAAATATAAATTCATCACCTAAAGATGTCACTTCAGTATTAGGTTTTTTAACCGCTTAATTGGTTTTTATTTTACCTTTATCAATGGAACAATGAATAAATAAAAATGATCATAAATCATACAACAAAGCGCTCAAGTTTGTTCTACACACGTGGCTGCAAACTGGCCAGCACTACCTAACTCAGCCATATCGCCGCTCATCAGGAAACCAAGATTGAAAAACAACATGACATTAATTAGCAACATTCATTCATTTTTGGTGGAGGAATCATGCCGGTCAGAATTGAATATACAAAAGATAAAATAGGAGTAGTTCTCCACCACGAAGGTGTGGTTTCTGGAGAAGAATTGATTAACTCGGTTTCTAAGGTTTATAGTGATGAAAGATATCTAAACCTAAGATACTGGATAGGCGACAGGACCTCCTGCACAGAGTTCTTACCGGATACCAGGAGTTTAAAAATAATTGCAGAGTTAAGCAAGCAAGAGTCATCACGAAATCCCGGCATACTGTTAGCTCTAGTTGCACCAAACGATCTTGAGTTTGGCATGTCAAGAATGTTTGAATTTTTAGCAGGAGAAAGCTTATTCATAACAAAAGTGTTTAGAGCCAGAAGCACTGCGGATAAATGGATTCGACAGGGCCTGGAAACCCCCTGACCATTTTGTTCGCGCACGAATAAGCCGCACGCATCGAGCAACCCAGAAAAACGACGGGGAACTTATTAAAACGGTTGCAGCTTAAGAAAAACCCCAAGTTAACATGTTATTAAAATGAGAGACAATATATGCGATTACAACTCATTAAAGCTATGCACTGGCATTTATACTGAAGTAGCTTTTATGTAAACTGTCAGGAAGTGTAAATTCAACTAATTTTGAAGTTATTCTACAATCTCCTTATGTGTAAAAAGGACTAACATATGAAAGCTATCTGGAATGGGCAATTACTTGCGGAAAGTGAAGACACTATCGTTATTGAAAACAACCATTACTTCCCTCCTTCGTCGCTAAACAGGCAGTTCTTTGTTGACAGTAATATGACAACTAAATGCCCATGGAAAGGCACTGCCCGTTATTACAGCATAATCGTTAATGGCAATGAAAATAAAGATGCTGCATGGTATTACCCGACACCTATGGAAGCTGCCTCAGACATCAAAAACTATGTAGCATTTTGGCATGGTGTTGAGGTAAACAATTGAATATACAAAAAATAACACGTACCAGAAAATCAAGTAAGTACTGCACACAGAACCTTCGCAGGCCTTAGCCAGTCCTAAAGAAAGTAAACTGTTTGTTTTAGCAGAACCTGATTAATGAGCCAAAAGCTCTTGTCAATTTGACCCATCATCAGTCACATGAGACATATTTATGAATATTCTTATATCCGGCATAATAATTTTTTTCGGCATCCACCTGCTACCTGGCCTGGTAAAATTTCGTCATAAGCTCATCACAAAACTGGGCGAAACCCCATACCAGGGCCTGTTCGCCGTTATTGCACTGACGGGATTAATTTTAATCATATATGGTAAGTCAGAATCTGCTTTTCAGCCCATATATGAGCCAGCAACCTGGGCTACACATGTTGCTGCTGTTCTAATGGCGCTGTCATTTATTTTCCTTGCCTCAGCCAACCTGAAATCGAATATTAAACGCTTCACAGCTCATCCGATGCTGTGGGGTGTTACATTCTGGTCCTGCGCTCATTTATTAGCCAATGGTGACCTCGCCTCGTTACTGCTTTTTGCTTCCTTCGGAGTTTATTCACTATATGACATGCATTCTGCAAACAAACGTGGTGCAAGCAGGCAACAAACAAGATACCCATTAACAAAAGATATAATAACCATTGTTGCGGGTTTGGCTGGTTTTGGTATTTTTATATTTTTACATGGTTATTTATTTGGAGTACCTGCTATTTAATATTTTTATCACATTGGGTAATTGGTTTGAGCGTAAATTTAATTCCGGTTTACCCTTTGAAAGCACCGATGTTTCAAACATCCTGCGCCTTGCAAAATAAAAACATAAAAGACCATTGCAAAAAAGCCGGTGATTATGATTACATTGTTATTCGTTCAATCCAGTATTTGAATCAGGCCTGGGCGAACCCGGTAGCAAACTGATGTCACTGCTGTTTAAGCAGTTCCAGCACCTGGGTTTGACTAAGTTTCTCCGCCAGCATCAGCGCAGTCATCCCGTTCTGATCCTTGCTATCCCTGTCGGCACCGCTTTTCAGCAACAGCTGGACAGCATCCTGTTTTGCCGCCGCCGTCGCCAGCATCAGTGCCGTTCTGCCATTGGCATCACCGGCATTAATATCTGCGCCGTTAGCGTGCAGTACCCTTATAACCTCAGTATGGCCCCGAATCGCTGCTCGCATGACTGCGGTTCTTTTCTTTCCATCTGTTGCGTTGACATCAGCGTCATTAGCCAGCAATAGCTGCATGGTTTTAATGTGCGGCTTATCGGCCGCATAGATCAGTGGCGTTAAACCCTTGTTGTCTTTCACGTTGACCTCGGCACCACGGGACAGCAGTATCCGAACAAGTTCGACATAGCCTTTCTGGGCGGCGCCCATCAGTGGCGAGAAGTGATCACTGTTTTTACCGTTCACCCTGGCACCCTTTGCCAGCAGAAGATTCACGGCTTCAATATCCTTATGCTCAATGGCCAGCAACAAAGGGGTCATCTTGTTGTCACGGGACTCGACTTCAAGATCCGCGTCTTTGGCCACAAGTAATCTGACCATGTCGATATTCTGAGTGCCTACGGCATAAAGCAAAGGCGAGACTCCGCCATTGTTACGGCTATTAATATCAGCCCCCTTATTCAGCAAAGCCGTCACTGCTTCTGCACGGCCACGCATCGCAGCCCAGTTAAGCGCGGTATGACCTGTACGGTCCTTGCCATCCACTGCTGCTCCGCTGGCAAGCAAGGCATTGACGATTTCAACATGGCCACCTGATGCCGCGAGAATCAGGGCTGTGCGACCAGTTTTGTCCTTTGCTCTGGCATCAGGGTTCGCTCCCAGCTTAAGCAGTTTATTTACACTTGCTACATCCCCAAATGCTGCTGCATGCAGCAGTGCTCTACGGTTATCGGCGATTATAGCAACCGGTTTTTCTGCGCCGCTCATATGATCAGATAATGAAGCATTGACCTTAGCGCTGGCATCAAGTTTTTGTGACGGTGATACTGGTGTGGCCTGATGTACTGATTGATAGGCAGGAGGATTGCCATACTGCCGGTGCCGTGGGTAAGCTGTTCCCCTTTGACCACGAGAGCTGGGAAAGACTACGCCTGTAGCAGGCTGGGTCTGGCCTTGTTTATCCTGTTGCACCTTATCGCCAGACTGATCCGTTTTTTCGTTTGTTTTGCCGCTGTCTGGTTGCAGTGGCTGGGTTCCAGGTTTGGCGGTTTGTGCGCCCCGGTAATTAGGCGCGCCCTGACCAGGGCCGGGAGTGCTTTTCTGGTAATCGTGCCCCATGCCCGGGCCTTTGCCAACTTGCGCGGGATATGTCACTGGACTGACTGGAACCTTATTAGTATGCTCATCAGCCAGTAATGAAGTCGTTACGGTTAACGAGATAGCAGCAGCCATTAATATCATTTTGGTATTTCTCATCCGTCCTTCCTTATCACTTATGTCAGGGCCTATTTGACAATATTTTGAACGTCTGTATTTTAACATTTCCAAATAAAAAATGGGGAAGCCAGGGCTCCCCCCAAATTACCACTTGATACATACTACCCATTTCCTGCCAGCATGGGAGCTGCCCATACTAGCAGGGGTGATTTGGCATTTGCTACTGTTGAAATGTGTTACAGCAATAAACCCCAGGCTAAAAATACTAATTACGTCTTTTTGCACTTTACCTACCTCGGCCTCTCCTCCTTTTCTTAAAGGGATCTTCGTCCCAGCCAAGAGCAGGCCAGTCAATCAGACCTTCGGCATGGCAGTCTCTGCAGTTGTTATTCCAGCCGAGTGATTTTTCCTTGGGTGCCACTTCATGGTTGACCGTCAGTAGCATCTCAGTATCGACAAATTTGAATTCACCGCTATAGGTTTGTCCTGTATAGGCAGCGCCGTCCCTCAATGACAGATCCCAGTCCCAGAAACCCCAGTAAGGGAAGTCACCACCAGCCAGACCAAACAGGTGGGGTACCAGAATGGTGTTGTTCTGGGCATCGGCGACCTGGTCACCGATCATTTTCTTGAAGGGATAGATCATTGCATCCGGATCTGTCCTGTCAGCGACTGGCGAAGCCAGATTGACCGGTTCGTTATCAAATGTATCGTTGACGTTGATCATCATTTTGTTCCATACACCATTATGGAATCGCAAGGTTGGTCGTACATTCATGGCCCAGACAAAACTACCTTTCTTCGCATCATAATCAGGACGACCCGTAACCGGATCGATCACCGGCACCCGGTCAAGATCACCCGCATCAGACCAGTACCACTCAGTTTTTGTCGCAACCTCCTGTGCAATGGCCGGTATGTGACAGACCTGACAGGCCAGACGGTCGTGTCTGCTGACCATTCGCCGGGTTCGACCCCTGTGTATGCTGGACTCATTATCATGACAATCGACGCATTGTTTCATAATGCCTTCATCGACCGAGTGATAAGGCATTCCACCAATGCCGTGGCCGACGACCTGCCCCCCCTGATTTCGTTCGACATCATGACAAGCCACACAATTCATATCGGCCCCATCGCTAGCCATGTGAACGTCGAACTCGCGCGTGGTGTCGACCAGCGCCATTGACAGGTCACCATGCTTGATATTGTCACCACCACCCGCATTGGCGTGACAAAAGACGCAGTTGAAACGACCAGGCACACCACCGTTGTCAGCAACGCTTCTGGCAACGGCATCCAGGTCTACCAGTGGATCAGGTAATCCTGCTGTCGTTATACCCTTTTTATAGGTGCTAGTCTGATCATGGCAGATGAGGCAGTCGATATTGCGAGCATCAGTGAAATCAAAGTTTTTATCTTTATAGCCATATCCAATATGGCATTGTGCACAGCGACCTTCATTGGTGGGTACCGCGACGCAGAAATTGTTGAGAAAATCATTTTTACCGTGAATTTCGTTTTCAACATCTACGACATTTTTCGCAATCCCCTGCCAGTTCCAGTGACCGGTAGTGAGGACATCATTCCCTTCCATCGTGTGACATTCGAGACAGGACTCAGTCCCTACATAAGGGTGAGTGGTGAAGTAATTTTCATGAAGCTGAGAAGATCCATTGCCGTTACCATTACCATTACCCGGGTTTTCTTCTGGTTCTGCGGCACTGACTGCTATGGAAAACAGCAGGCAGGTGAGGAGCAGGATCGTATTGTGTAGTGTTCTTATTTGCAGCGCCATAATACTAACCTCCTTTTTAATCATAGGTACGGTGACGACCCCTCCTCGGCGCCGACGAATCTGCAAAAACAATGTGCAGACTCATCGGCTCCGTTTCGGGGGCGGTCACCGGTGACTTACTAGAAGAAGCGCACCCTGGTTAAGGCAGTCGCCGTATTGTTAGTTGGGTTAGTGTCATTGTCTGCTGTTACAGTAGCCGTCCAGCTGATGTTCGTGGATCTGTAAGGAGCAGTCCAGTCCCACTCGGCCTCGAATTCCGCACCGCTCGCAAGATCGTTAAAGCTAGCCGAGAACTCAACCGTGCTGCCATCTCTGCTAGAAACACCTGTCAGAGTAACAGTACCGGATGCAACCGCGGGACCGTTATTGGTCACCTCAACCTCAACTTCCTCTGTCTCACCAATTCTTACCCGAGCAGGAACATCCAGCTCGGACAAGGCCACATCGTAATCCACTACCACTTCACCTTCGTACTCGATGAGGAGTTGGGCGTTAAACACAGCCGTGGATTTAGAATCACCCTTGACGTAAACCGCGAGATCGAAGTCATCGGTCATGGGCAGGCCATTGCTGGTTATTGGTACACCATTGATTTCATCGATAACTGTAACGAACTCATTGGCTGCCACATCTACCCAGCCCTTGCTGGTAGCCAGTGGTGATGGGCCTTCAGAGTCATCCCAGTCAAGCAGGTTGATCACCGTAGTCACCGGTGTACCTACTATGTACTTGATGTTGTCGCTCTGGAAAGGCGGTGGGCTACATTCAACCAACGGGATCTCCAGCCCCGGCAGGTCCTGACCAAACTTGTTGGGTTTCAGTCTCCAGCGTGGTCCGGATACCAGTTCACCCAGCGTATCATCGGGTAACGCACTGCCGACAAAGTCCTGAATCAGTGGATCCGGGTTAGCATCATAGGACCACTCGAATGGGTCGCGGTTGATGGTGGTGTAAAAGGCATTAGTGAAGCCTCCAATTAGATCAGAGGAGAACGCATAGGGATCATCCGCTGCAAGATCACCGGGTGTGGCTAAGGGGTCAAGGGCAAACGGAGTGTTCTTCAAGTAGGTACCTATGCCGATAAAGGTCGGATCGTTAGCACCTTCTTCAGTATCGATAAGGTCACCGTCACCTTCATAGCAGGGTACGAGCGTCTTCCATACTTCATCAGCTTCACCTGGCGTGCCCTCGATTTTGTAGGAGGGTTTGCGTCCCGTAGCCGCCTCGTTTTCCAGATCTTCCGGACGCAACTGGTCGTTCGGATTGTTGGTGATCCAGTGATTGATCACTAGCTGTGCTTTGGAGACAACGTAATCAGGGGCGTCCGCTGCTTTCCATACCTCTGGGAGTTGCAGTCTGGCATACATGCGCACATCGTTGGGACGTTTGTGTATTCCACCCCAGCCATACAGCGGCTTGCCATCGTCTTTCAGCTGAACCGAATAGTCCGTACCCAGGGCTATATTGTTCTGCATGTCGGTCTTGTCGTTGGGGAACATCTGGCATCCAACCGGATCATCGACGTCTTCACAGGGTACAGCGTTAGTTAAACGTACGGTTGGAAGTCCATCGACCAGTACCAGGTTGTTATCATCCAGTGGTGCATTGGCGCAGTCGAAAGTTAGACTACCACTGGGAGTTGACAGAATAGCTTGCTCTCCAGTGACCGGATCTGCGAAGGAATAGGGAATGGTCTCAAAACAGCTGAGTACATGTTCCATGGTGGTGTAGTGCTCGGTCTCACATTTAACCGAAGTACCGCCAAGGCCCTGGCACCAGGTGCCCAGTGGTGGCTTCACCTTATATTTGAGGGTTGGCGCATTGGCAATCTTGATACCTATCTGAACCCCAGCATCCTCGATGTTGCCGACAAAACCTTCCATATAATCGAAGTCCCTGATTTTGCCCTCTGCACCCAGAAAATCAACCACATAAAATCCAAATTCACTATCGACCGGGTACAGGACTACCCCCTCTTTATCGATTACCGGTGCAATAGTTGATGGGCAGGTTGCGCCACCCGGAACACCACAGATAATATTAGTATCCTGAGTAGCACCAGTGGTTCCAAAAAGACTGCCGTCAACCCCCCCCATGACATCATTAATTGAAAAAACGTGTACCGGCGATTCATAAGCCAGCACACTACTCTGTAACACCAGTAGCATTGCCGATACCGCAAGGGCAACAGGTGTTTTACGAATGATTGTTAACATTTTTGCGACCTCTCAATTGTGTAAATTAATCCATCATTTAAATGAACTTCCATATCCTAACAACTCTTGAAGGAAAGCTAATTTGAAAGCCAAATTAAGTAATACAAGCGTAAGTATTGGCAGGTAATGAAAAGCAATTGTCAATTTTCGAATTTTTAATTAACAACTCACTGATCAAAACTTTTCTTTCTGTAGTTCCTATACTGTTCCAACGAATGTGACTTATTGGCGTCTCAAACAAGAGTACAAGCTAAACCTACACGAAATAGCACATTTTGATTTAGCTCAAAATTTATGGAGTTGTATTTGACAATGGGATATTTCCCCAGATGAAATATTGAACCTTATTCAGAAGACAAATATTTAGAGAACATAAAAAATATAATGAATGGATAGGACACAATTATTAATATAGGTAATCATAATAATTAATAAGATGGCAAGCTTAAATTATATACAAACACGGGTCTGGTAGAGATTGAGATTAGCCTTAAACGAATGGATAGCAGAACCAGGTAAAATTTAAAAAACTAATGACAATCAATCAAAAAATTCAATATTAATACTTGATAATATTAATTCCGCAAAAAACCAGTAAACAATTATTTCCCCAATAGCCTCAGCTGCAAACTACATATTATAAAAGCAAGACAACAACAGAATAATTATTACAGGAACTTCTGATTTAGTCTGTTGAATCTAGGCTGTGATGAAAGTGTTTATAGAATCAATCAGCCTATCCTTAAGTTTTTTATAGCTGACCATAAAACGCTTAGGCTCAGCGGGTGTTCCTTTACTCTATGTTGCCACATAGATTGAGCCATGTTAGGGTCAAAACAATTCAAGCCTTGTCCCGTAAGAACAGCTAGCATTTATGACTTCAACTGAATTGCAATACCCCTATGAAATTGAAATCGAAATTCGTCCTTCGGATATCGATCAGCTTGGCCATGTCAATAATGTGGTGTACTTGAAATGGGTCCAGGATGTTGCAACAGCACATTGGTATGCTTCTGCAACTGACGAACAGAAAGCATCATTGCTTTGGGTAGTTACAAAACACGAAATCGAATACAAACGCCCGGCGTTTGTGCAGGATGTGGTAATAGCCAGCACCTGGGTGGGAAAAGCTAACCATCGATTTTTTGAGAGGCATACCGAATTACGCCGCAAGTCTGACGGCAAGCTTTTGGCGAAAGCGACAACGCTGTGGGCCCCCGTTGATATGAACACAAAAAAACCGGTTGAGGTTGGTCAAGATGTTTATGAGATGTTTTCCACTTAGATGAAAAATGCAACAATGTTCAAACATCGCGCCCAGGTCTTCGTCAATAATCATTACGCTATTTACTTGCTTACTAAACATTTATTATTCACAATAACATACTCAAACAGGAGATTTTAAAATGATTACCATCGAAGTAGTTAGTGAATTTCTAGGCTGGTCAACGGTTATTAATTTTGGCGTACTGGTAATTATAACAATCACCCTGGTTTTGATGCGTAATTCCATTTCAAAAATTCATGCCAGGATGTTTGGCCTGAGCGACACGGATATCTCCCGTGCATATTTTCAGTACCTGGCGCAATACAAGATCGCTGTCTTTATATTCAACCTGATTCCTTATATCGCTTTGAAAATAATGACATAAATGACAGTGCTAATTCTGCCAGGTGCAATAGGTGCTCAATAAGGCTTCAATCAGTAGTATTAAAATAATTAACAGCAAACAGAAATTGCTACAACTGGTCCTGGATAGTATTCGATCAAATACTCGTAACTCACCTCATTATGTCGATTGTGAACTACGCATTGCCGATAAAGACCCGTTCACTGATTCTGCACAGCGCAGTGGCCAAAATATCTAAACCCGGTCATTCCAGTCTGTCTACCGTACACGCCCGAAGGCCATCAACAAGCCATCAGCAGCAATGAGCTGTGCATGGACCACTAGTGTGCCAGGAAATGGAAACAGGCCGAACAGTTGTTTGGTCCTGCTGCTGAGCAGGATTGCAGCTAGTGATTTTTCATCCAGCTACAAGGACGATCCCTGTAAAACCAGGCTGTTTGTCGGTGTCCAGGGAGAGAAACGCGGTCTTCGCCTGGAGAGCCCGCACATCGCTATTAGCCGAATGGTCTGCCCATAATTACACCGCCAGCTGAACTCTATAATCCCATATGGAAAAGCCCACTAGATAAATTTCTATTTTTTGCCCATTCAGAATCGGGAAAAAGGACTATTGCAAAGGGCTTATCAAACTCAGAAAATTTGATTTATGTGGATTATACAAGCGTGACACCCAGCTAGTTCGGAGATGAATAGTCTTCACACCAAGCAAATCATCTTTTTGAACCTCGATGTAGCTCGCACAATAGAAATTGTATAAACAGGTCTTCAGAGCCTCAGTCAAAAATAATTCCATATAACAATCTGGATACGATTATAAACTGAACCCAACAATATCTGGAAAGCAATGGCGTGCTTTCGTACAGATCTCATATCAGACTCTACGACAGGTTTGCTGCTAAAAACAATGCATACAACAAATGAAAACACATATGGCAGGCACATTAAATATGTGGCTATGAAATCAAGCGAAATAGAATAACAGTATACAATAATATTGTAATAAAGATATAATCTAGGCAGTTTATAGTCGTCAATCGATTAAATAAAAAACAACAAGCTGTGAGCCGACCCGTAAATGATTAAACACGATATTCAAGTTGATCATGATCTTAAAGTTATTTTCGTTGATGTATCTGGGGTAATTACAGAAGATGACTACAAAGGGGTGTCTGGAAAGGTCTGGGCGCTTTCGGCCGAATTGTCCTATCACGCTTTATATGATTTGGTAGATACTGTGCTTACTTTTGACGTTGATGTGAGCGCCCGCCTGCCTCGGGAAATCGAACAGAAAAGTTCGCCCAATGCCAAAAACAGCCGAGTTGCACTTCTGGTAAATCCCGATGATTATACCCGGTGGAAGTTTATCGAGATTGTGAACTATGGTATTGGCTTCAAAACCCGACCCTTTCTGGATAGGCAGGAAGCCCTGAACTGGTTACTCTCATAAAAAAAACGGCTTATCCCGTCTTTACGAAGTACATTAAAAACAACGCCTGAAAGCAGGTATTTATTATCCCTTTAATGCGATTGTCATAAAAGTTAGTGTATGCCTGTACAGCAATACAGGCATACACCCATGCATACCATCAGAATATGGCAGAATGCTTAAATCTGTTAAAGGGCTCACCATAACCATCGGTGAGGGTTTTCAGAAAGGCAACAACTGCAGCCTCCTCTTCAGCCGTTAGGCCCAAATCACCTAGCTGATCTGTATTCATATTTTGAGATACTTCAGATGCCGGCCAGGCTTCTACATCACGTGTGTTGAAAAAATGGACAATTTCTTCCAGTGTGGCAAAGTAACCATTGTGTCCGTAGGGTGCTGTGATGGCGATATTACGAAGTGGCATAACTTTAAATTTACCCAGTTGAGCACCTTGAGGATCAACTGCCGCAATGTCCTCACGTCCCCCCAGGCCATAATCGACGGGCTGGTCAGCTATTAACGGGTTTGTACTTTTTGGAATGCCGATATTTTCATAACTAAAGTTACTAAAAACGGGCGGTATAATTTTTCCATCGGATGACACCTGTGTTCCACTACTATGACAGGTCGAACACATAGCTTTACCATTAAATAAATCAAGACCCTGTTGTTCAATATCGCTGAGCTGAGCCAGGCCTGCCAGCCATTGATCAAATTTCGAACTAAATTTGTTGAAGGCTGCGCTTGTCTCAAATGCAGCAATGGACTCGGCCAGCATTCCATAAACGCTGTTAACGTATATATCACTATTTAACAGCTCAGTATCCCTGAGATCCACAGCATAAACTCTATTAAATAATCTAATATAAATAGCACTATTTTCGTTCATATCATCGGTCAGTCGTTCGAGTACCGACTTTTGATCGGGCATGGCCATTTCCACCGGGTTTAGAACAGGCTCTTTTGCCTGTTCTGTTAAGGTGTCTGCGCGTCCATCCCAAAACTGACCACCCACATATGAAGCCTGTATGGCATCCCAATAAAAAGCTGGACTAAAGAGTGCGTAAGCTGCACTGGGTGTATTACGCCCGCCATTTAGATCAGGATATGACCCCAGTGAAACTACGCTGTTAACAGGATCACTGGTATTTTCTGGATCAACAAATCCTGGTGGCTCATGACAGCTGGCACAGGATTGATTTCGGTTAATCGACAGGTTTTCATCAAAATAAAGTAGTCTTCCCAGATTTATTTTCGCGATTTCAATATTTTGAGCTGCAATCGCCGTGACAGGACTAAAAACCATAAAACACAGCAGGCATGTAAAATAATATCGGATACCCATTTCAAACTCCCTCTTCGTGAGTTTTCATAAAAAACACGACTACATGTTTTTACACGACTGAAGTTCGCAAAAGGTTCCACCAGGATAAAAACAGTGACTAAAGATGGGTGTCCTGTTTACTCTTTACAGCTCTATTTATTGATTCTTGGCCCTTGCAGCCCTAGAAGGCCTCTGACCGGGTATCGAAAATACTTCGTATAGTCTTTGCAAGCTTCTTATTGTCGACCGGTTTCATAATAAAGGCACTGACACCCATAAGCCTGGCTTTATCTGCATCAACTATAGAACTGTAGCCAGTACTTAAAATAATTGGAATGTCAGATCTGATATTTAACATTTCTTTCGCCAGCTGCGTGCCTAGCATATCAGGCATAGTTTGGTCGGTAATGACCAGATCATAGCATTGAGGGTCAGAACCAATGCCAGTAAGTTAAGCTCTAAGTTACTCATTATAAAGCACTTTTGTAAGCAGAAAAATGAATATCATTTTTAATGTTTTTTAGTTTTCTAGGT
>JBLYYN010000040.1:0-16338 GCA_048550535.1 Gammaproteobacteria bacterium | reverse complement strand
TTGAAACCCAGGAGGGAGGTTTCAATTATGGTTCTATTACGGTGACTTATCGATATTGATAGAATGACTGAGTCACCTTGATTCTCCTGAAGGCCCACATTTTAGCAGCACAGGACGCCTATAGGTATTTATGCCCGGATAGCTGATACGAACCCATGGATAGCCCGGAAAGACTCAATTACCGAGAAATTTCCGAGTCTACGCAAACATTCATTCTAATTATTCTGGCACCCGATAGCTCAGGTGTGGACGAACGATAATCAATCCCTGTCTGCAGGATTCCAGTCTCCACGTCATTGGGGTCTTGACTCAATATAAGTGGTACCACCACCGATAATTAATTCATCGGTCAGATGGGAGCTTTGCTGAAACAGGCGCATGTGCCCCTACAGTGATCCATAACGACAGGGGAAAGCCTTCCAGATAGTCTGCACCAGGCAAAAAATATTTCAATCTGAAAATCCATGGCTAATTATCATCGGTATGGGTAACGCTGCAACTTTATTAACAAGTTGCTCTGAACTGAGTTGCAAGCATCTAAAAAACATATGCAAAACGACATATAGCTGTAATCAGTACATATACTTATACGCCATTATTTAATTATGTAATAAGATGTTAACTATACTGAACAATACAATATACAGGTCATCAAGATGGCTAATAGTATAATTACTCTGAATTCAGGATTAGCTATATTAAAAATAACCGTTAGTGTGATCAGTGATTAACAGCATAATATAATCAGTATTATGCTGAAATACGCACAATCTATCATCGCATCTACAGGTTTTTCGTATTTCTCCAGGAGTATAAAATGACCTTGGAAACAGCAGATGCATCAACTATCACCTTTGGACCAGTACCATCACGTCGGCTGGGGCGTAGCCTGGGCATCAATAACATTCCTCCCAAGAATTGTACTTATTCATGTGTTTATTGTCAGGTCGGACGAACCATGAACAGGCAAATCACGCCTCATACTTTTTATCGACCAGAAGAAATAGAAAACGCGGTCAAGTTAAAAGTGAATGCCGCTATTAGAGCTGGTGAGACGATTGATTACCTGACTTTTGTGCCTGATGGTGAACCGACACTGGATATCCACCTGGGTGAGGCAATGGATCGTTTACGGCCTCTGGGAATCAAGATTGCAGTCATATCCAATGCTTCGTTGATTTGGCGGCAGGAAGTTCAACACATACTGAATAAGGCGGATTGGGTTTCGCTCAAAATAGACAGTGTGGATGAAGTAAGCTGGAAACAAATAAATCGACCCCATGAGCATCTCCAGTTGCCAGTTATTTTGCGCGGAGTCGAACGTTTTGCGCAGCAATATCAGGGTGAACTCGCGACCGAGACAATGCTTGTCAAAGGTATAAATGATAATCGCAAGTCTGTGGCATCGGTTGCAGACTTTCTTTCTCAGTTGAAGCTGCACAAAATTTATTTATCTATACCGACGCGTCCTCCGGCAGAGACAGATATACGGGCACCGGAGGAAAAAGTCATTATTCGGGCGTATCAATTAATGAAGGAAAAACTTAAAGATGTCGAGTATTTAATCGATTATGAAGGTGATGAATTTGCCTTGACTGGCGCTGCTGAACAGGACCTGCTTGCAATAACGGCAGTGCACCCTATGCGTGAACAGGCCGTGAAAAAGTTATTAACGAAAGCCGGTGCCGACTGGGATTTAATTCGGCGGTTGCTGACGGAAAAGAAACTCAGACGGGTGAAATATTCAGGAAAGTATTTTTATGTTAGAAGTTTGCATCATTAGTTTTTCAGGATATTTATTTAATGAGAAATTTGAATTAAACAGGATTTTTTAAAATTATAGCTAATCTCTGTCGATTGTAATTCACTTGTGATTGAGGTCAGTTAGATTGTAAAGCAATGGGAAATTAAATAATTTTTCGAGCATATGCTATGGGAATTCAGAAAATAAAACATTTTATCGCAATAGCCAGCGGCAAAGGCGGCGTGGGAAAAACCACTGTCGCTGTTAACCTTGCGCTAGCCCTTGCTAAGCAAGGGCTCAAGATAGGGCTGCTTGACGCTGACATCTATGGACCGAGTGTTCCAATAATGCTGGATATACAGCAGGAAGTAGAGATCGAACAAGGCAAGATAATGCCGCTCGACAAATTCGGTTTGAAAATCATGTCTATCGGCTTCATGATTGATGAGGATCAGCCGGTGATCTGGCGCGGCCCAATGGTAAGTCGGACTATTAAAGATTTTCTCAACAATGTTCTATGGGGTGAGCTTGACTATCTGGTTGTAGACTTACCGCCTGGTACCGGTGATCCATCTATCACTATTGCTCAATCTCTTCCAGAGGCTTTAGTTGTGATCGTAACCACACCACAAAAAGTCGCATTAGCCGATGTGAAAAAAGCTATAAACATGTTCCAGAAGATGGGGAAAAGTATCGCAGGCATTGTCGAAAATATGTCATATTTCTGTTGCGAACACTCACAAGAACGAATTGAGATATTCGGAAAAGGGGGTGGGGATGTATTGAGCCGGGAAACGGGTCTTGAATTACTTGGGGAGCTTCCCATTGATATTCAGTTGCGCCAGGGAGGCGATATGGGTAAGCCATTGATGGTAGATCGTGCCGAGTCGGAAACGGGGATAATATTTCAGCTGGTAGCGGAGAAGCTTGTTAGCTCTATATCTGAAAACAGACAAAAATACTATCCGTTATGAGCGCCAATATCGTCCAGGCCCAGGACAAATTGTTAATCGATGAACATCGCTTTTGTTTTCCTCTGCTTGTAAAACAGCGGATAATGTCATTGCGCTGGTGCGCACACAGATTGTTGAATATCAAAATAGATTAAGCTAACTGCATAAAGAGTTAGGGTTTAAAAAATCTATTGACTGTGAAATTAGAATTAATAATTATTTATATCACTCTTGAAATAAATTAAATTTTACAAGGAATATTGATATGAAAATAGCTGTTGCAACAGAAAATAGTGATCCTTCTGCAGAAATCAGCTCCCAGGGCGCACGTGCATTATATTTTTTATTATTTGACGGAAACGGTAATCTCGATGAAATTCTTAAGAACCCATACCTGAACAACGAAAAACACGTTGGGCCAGACGTAGCGAAGATGCTTTTTCAAATGGGCATTAGTAAAGTGATCGCCGGTCGTTTTGGCCCAAAATTTAAGGAGGCATTAGAAGCAAATCAGATAGCATGTATAGAAAATACAGGTGTTGCTGTTAGTGTCGTTAAATATTTAATTCATTAGATTGATTTAGATGCTTATTAAACGTTTTAAGGTTCACCAACCGAGAGGTTAACCCAACATGGATGAACTGCACGAAGCCCGCTATTACAAACCACTACCAGAGGGAGGGGTGCTTTGTACTTTGTGTCCCCACGATTGTCGCATCTCAGAGAGTGGACGAGGGGCATGCGGAGTCCGTTATAATAAGAACGGGGTTCTCTACACGCTGGTCTACGACAGGGTCGTGTCGCGGAGTGTGGAACCGGTTGAAAAAAAGCCACTTTATCACTTCTACCCTGGCTCGGCTGCTTATTCTATCGGCACGGTAGGGTGCAATCTACGATGTGCTTACTGTCAGAACTGGCAGATCTCCCAGTGGCCAAAGGATCACCTGCCGAAGCGACTTGATCCGAACGGCAAGGTCGAAACACAGGAAATTATCTGTCCGCGACTTGCGGAGCTGGAAAAGATCATCCCGGGCGAACGGGTGACACCAGAGACCATCGTTGAGGCGGCCCTCGTAGCAGGTGCAACCTCCATCGCCTATACCTATACGGAACCGACCATATTTTACGAACTGGCCTACGATACGGCGGTGCTGGCACGAGAGAACGGGCTGAAGAATATCTTCGTTACTAGTGGCTATATAAGTGAGGCGCCATTGCGGGATCTGGCCACGGTGCTGGACGCCGCCAACATCGATCTCAAGTTCTTTAATGAAAAAAGCTACCGACACATCAGTCGGGTACGTATGCAGCCCATCCTCGAGGCGATTCGTCTCTACCATGAGCTGGGTGTGTGGGTGGAGGTGACAACACTGGTTATCCCGGGGTTAAATGATTCTGATGAAGAGCTTAAAGCGATAGCCGAGTTTGTTAAGTCAGTGGGTGTAGAAGTCCCATGGCACGTCTCTCAGTTTTATCCCGCACATAAAATGCTAGATCGCCCCATCACGCCCATGGAAACCCTGCGGCGGGCCGGCGACATCGGCCGGGCCGCTGGTTTACATTATGTCTACGAGGGCAATGTGCCTGGCGAGGAGGGTGAGAATACCTATTGTTATAAGTGCAATTCATTGTTAATCGATCGCTATGGCTTCTATGTTCGTGCCAATCGCATTCGAGGCGGCTGCTGCCCCGACTGTGGTGCATCGATTGATGGTGTTAGCATGAGCGCAGACAGGGAAGGATTAGGCTAAACACCTATTACCGTGCAAAGATGAAAACATATGCGAGCCCGACTGCAGCGATCCGTTCCACGCCTGTTTGCACGAAACAAGCGTGTAGCCTGCGTTTTCCAAACCGAAGCAGGTGTAATGGCCGTAGTCCTGGCGGGAGCCATTTACGTCGGTTCCATTGAAACGGTATGGGCGGGTGAAATCACGTCACCCCGGGGTTGAGCGAAAAGTGTATACGATATGCGTTGTAATAAGGACAATTGCAGGTAGTTAAAGACTTAGCACTTGATCCAGGATTTTGAGAATTTAACTTCATTTGGGAGGAATAATGGAAGCGCCTATTCATAATATTGTTTCATTATTTAAACAATTAGGACTAGATAGTACAACTGAAGCAATTGATCACTTTATAAGCAGAAATAGACCCGTGCCTGGCCATTTAGCCCTACATGAAGCCGAATTCTGGAGCACATCACAAGCATCGTTTTTAAAAGAAGCGATAGAGGAAGATGCTGATTGGGCTGAAATAGTTGATGAACTGAATATATTGCTGCGTAAACCGCAGGCATAACAAGTCGTCGGTTGTGCGAAAATTATTTATTAATTTTTATGGAAAATTTACTGGTTGAGTCGCCAAATGGGGTATCTAATAACACGCATAGGATAGGGAAACACAGGTCATGAGCCTTGAGATCATCGGTGCGGAATCGATGGGCGTACGCAGTCTTTGTTGCCTGGTGACACTGCCAGATCGGCGCATTGTTATTGATCCGGGTGTCTCCTTAGGCTATGTACGCCACGGTCTGTTGCCACACCCACTGCAAGTCGCCATGGGACGGAGAGTGCGCGAGAACATCCTGCATGCACTGGAAAATGCTACCGATGTAGTGTTTAGCCACTTTCATGGTGATCACGTACCACTGCTGGACGCGAACCCTTATCAGTTGTCTATACGGTCGTTACCCTCCCGCTTTTGTGAGCTGCGTTGCTGGAGTAAATCCGCTAAGGATCTTTCTCCTGCCATGGGCAAACGTTTCAGTGATCTCGCACAATTATTGGGCTCAAATATGCGAATTGCGGAAGGCCTGTCAGAGGGACCCTTATCATTTTCCCGAGCGGTACCCCATGGTGCAATCGATAGCGGAATGGGCACCTTGATGATGACTCGGATTGAAATGGATCAGCAAGTATTCGTACATGCTTCCGATATCCAGCTGCTGGATGATGCAACCGTAGATCAAATAATCGACTGGCAAGCAAATATCTTAGTTGCCGCGGGACCTGCTTTGTACCTCGATCGACTCAACCAGACCGAAGCTGAACGTGCCTGGGACAATGCGGTGCGCCTGGCACAAAATATCGACATTGTTATTCTGGACCATCACTTGATGCGTAGTGCGGAAGGCGCTGTGTGGCTGGATAAATTGTCCGCGACTGTCGGCAAGAAAACATATTGTGCCGCGGATTTCATGGGGCAGCCCAGGCAGTTGCTGGAGGCAGAAAGGCTAAGACTTTACCAGGAACTACCTGTTCCTGATGGCTGGCACGATGAGTATGCCAAAGGTCACGTGGACCCTGACGAATATATTGATATGTACTAGTTTAGACTTCACCTGACAGATCGGTATATTAATTTCAATATACTACTGATAGTAGGCAATGACTCAAACTATCCAGAAGCGGCCGTTTGAATTATAAAAAAAGAAAACGCAAATGAACGCGAATGAACGCAAATATTTTATTAGGTGACCCCAGAACAAGTCATTCCTGCGCGCCCAAATAGAGTGACAAAGCGCTCTTGGGGCGAAGGCAGGAATCCAGTATCTTATTGCCACTACTGAATACTTATGTAAGGTAAACGCTTTGCATACTTAAATTACGTGTCATCTCGGCAATTGCTCCATGCATTACTTTACCACCCATATCCCTATAGGCGTCCTGCATTGCTCTAACTACCAACGTCCTTGTAGGCGTTTACACGCAAAACGGTATGGTATTAGATGACTGAATCAGAGCTTCCTTAGGTTGATTTAGGTAACAATATTTATCCGATACAGTAGGTGTATAACTGACGGCGCACCTGAAAATATTTATTAAATTTGCGTGTATTCGCGTTCATTTGCGTTTTCTTTTAAAAGGGCTCAATTGGACATCCATGTTAAGAATCCAATAAAAACAAAGGCTTAGATGTATTTTAGGTCTTTTTTATTGTAGGTGTCCTGATAAGCTCGATTACAGCATGAGGCACGCTGCTCAATGCGATTGTCAGGTTTCTTTATGAATATTTGTATATCATTTATACAATCATATTGGGAGCGGCGGGGAGGAAGATAATTATGACAAAAGATCAACTTCAGAAAAAAATTATTCCATTAGACGGAAAGGATTATGGTGCTTTTCAGTCACTGATTGGAACCTATGATTTTGAACAATTTGTATTAATTATCGACCAGATCCCCAAAGATCCTTATGCCCCTCCACATACTGGAATTTATCGTATTCAATTCCCTGTGGCTGATACAGTAATTGAAGCTGACATGATCGATACAAAGATGGGGAAAATTGCTTGTCGGGATTTTTATGCCCGTCAATTTTTCTATAACAGTACTAAAGTTGCCGGTAAAAGGCAGGGGCCCGGTTACAGCGGTATCATCACTATAAACGAACCAGGACAGACAATCCTGGAGCGAAGCTCGGTTGTGCTTAATGAAAACATTCTGGAGCTCCGCTGCTTTGTTGGTCTTCCGGCATCCAACAGAAACATCAAAGCGAAGCTGGCCGTTAAAATGCTGCTTGAAGAGCTACCAGAAATTGTTAGCTTGTCATTGCATCGTGATCATACGAATGTAGATCAGCTGCTGTCTCACATACATACTGCCATCGATGCAGAGTTTCTGCGGCACAAGCTGCCTGATTTTGGTCTGGTGGCCTTTATTGCAGACGGCGCTATTCTGCCCAGGGAAAGCGGTATCAGTGACCGTGCCATGGACAAAAACTCGGTTATAGCGTTTGCATCCCCTGAAAGCCTGAAGATTGAAATGGATCTACCCTATGCCGGAAAAATAACCGGTATGGGAATCCCGCAAGGCATTACCCTGCTTGCCGGGGGAGGGTATCATGGTAAATCGACTCTTTTGCAGGCCATCGAGATGGGCGTGTATAACCATATCGCCGGAGACGGCAGGGAAAGGTGTGTATCTTTGACAGAGACTGTGAAAGTGAGATCCTATAGCGGCAGACATGTGGTTAAGACAGATATTTCACCCTTTATCAGGAACCTCCCGTTTCGCGAAGATACCAGCGCTTTTTCTACAGAAAATGCCAGCGGCAGTACTTCCCAGGCAGCAAATATTATCGAGGCAATGGAGATGGGGGCCAGGACAATTCTCATGGATGAGGATACCTGCGCCACTAATTTTATGATCCGTGATATGTATATGCAGAAGTTGGTAAAAAAATCTGATGAGCCAATTACTTCATATATCGATAAAGTACGTCAGCTTTACCTTGAAAAAAAGACCTCGACCATTCTTGCATTGGGTGGTGTGGGAGATTATTTTGAAGTCGCTGATCATGTAATACAAATGATCAAATATCATCCGCAAGATGTTTCTGATCAGGCAAAAGACATCATTCGCGAGTATCCTACAAAAAGGACAAAAGAGGATATTGAACATGCAATTCAGCCCAAAGATCGCATTCCAGTGGCTGAAAGTGTTGACCCGATGAGTGAGTATGGGAAGTGGCGTCTCTATACAAAGGAGGTAAATACACTGCATTTTGGCCGAAACAAAATCGACCTGACTGACCTTGAGCAGTTGATTGAGCTGTCCCAGACAAAGGCAATTGGTTTCGCCATGCTTTATGCCAAAAAGTATATGGATGGAAAAAGAACCCTGAAGCAGGTAATTGACTTAGTTATGGCAGATGTTGAAGAAAACGGGCTAGATATTCTCAGTGAAAAGACTTCCGGGTATTTCGCCCAGTTCCGCTGTTTTGAATTGGCATTTGCTTTGAATCGAATGAGGTCTTTTAGCGTCAACCAGCTTATAGTTACTTGATGCTCCCTGGACTTACAAGATTGTAGGCTGTTGCGTGATGTATGAACCCGTTATCATATCCTTGGTGGTAATGTTCGAATGGTTCAGTCCCTGGCAACGCTAAGCAGCAGGAATAATTTTTATCATTAACATTAATAAAATACCTGTTATAAATGCTGCATAGTTAACAAGATTGGTCTTCATATCTCCATGCTTGTTCACTTCAGGGACCAGGTCTGTAGCACCAATATAGATAAAATTACCGGCTGCAAATGGAATTAAAAAAGAAATGTCCATATTAAAGGATATGACATATGTGACCAAGCCACCAAGCAAAAACGTTAATGCTGACAATACATTAAATAGCAGTGCTTTGCCTTTTTTCCAGCCGCCATGTATTAACACAGCAAAATCGCCCAGTTCCTGGGGGATTTCATGGGCGGCAGCGGCAAGCCAGGCCATAATACCTAAACGGATATCGATTAAAAAAGTTCCGGCTATGGCCAGGCCACCAATAAAATTGTGCAGACCATCACCGATTAAAATTAAATAGGTAAGGGGTTGTTTGCAGCTTGCTTCGGCTCGGTTGCAATGATGCCAGTGTAAGAACTGCTCCAGGGCAAAAAATAGACAAAAACCCAACAGCAACCAGGCAAAAAACCAGGTGTTGTTACCAAACGCATCAAGACCGGCAGGGATCATGTGAAAAAAAGCGCCACCAATCAATGAGCCTGCAGCAAAAGCGACCAGGGGTAGCAAGATACGTTGTAAAGTCGCGGGTTTTAACAGCAGCGTGACACTACCTACCATCGCAATGGCACTCATTAGTAAGCTACTGCCAACAATCCAGTAGAGTGTATTCATTTTTCGATTAGTAGATCCTGGATGGTTTTATTGTTCAGTATCACCCAGTGGTTTTGGCAATCCAGCCAGTTTGCAAAGCTCCTGCACCGGGCCGTGTGGGAAAATGTCGTAGAGAAATTTCTCATAGGCTTTTTCATCATGAAAATGTTCACCATGCTGTTTGCCTAAGGTCATAACCAGTTTATGCATCGTAGGGTGAACCTTGTATTCATTATAATAGTCCCTGAAATACTGAATTAGCCCCCAATGTGTTTCAGTTAATTTAACATGGTCCTGTTGTGCCTGTACGGTTGCCATTGCTTCCGCGACCTGTTCAGACCAGTCATCACGCTTGAGTAAATAACCTTCATCATCCGTTTCTATAACTTTACCTTGTACTTTAATCATTTTTTTGATCCTCAATAAAAATGTATGCCTGTAATCAACATATGACATTAGTTGAATTTACAATTACAGTTTAATATACAATATCGGCTGACATATGATCTGTATCAATGGTGATGGTGATATCTATGCCCAATAAAGTAATAACAACGACTCAGAAAACCCTGCACACGTTTATGAATATAGTGCCAATCGTATTGGCTATGCTTTTGTTAACGAGCCTGGTGATTAAGCTTGTTCCGGAACAATTGTCAACTGAATTACTTGGGCATAATGGCTTTGTTGATGCTTTGACAGGCGCTACCTTTGGAGGCATCGCTGCCGGGCATCCCCTGGTAAGTTATGTGCTTGGTGGTGAATTGCTCGCCTCAGGTGTAAGTTTGTTTGCCGTAACTGCTTTGATCGTGAGCTGGGTGACAGTAGGTATGGTTCAGCTGCCAGCAGAAGCATTGATGCTAGGCAAGCGTTTTGCGATTTACCGCAACCTGATGTGTTACCTGTTTGCGATTGCTATTGCATTATTAACCGTTTATTCACTGCAGCTCGTAGCTTGACCACATATGACAGGCAAGCCGAAAAAAGCAACAAAAAATGGTATAGGTGGCTGGATATTCCTGGCAATCGTATTATTGATATATGCTGTGGTTGCATTGCTTGATAGTGAATTAGCCACACAGTCAATGATGTCTTTTATCCACCTGATTGATAAAGTAGTACCTGTATTATTAATTGTATTCATTCTAATTTTTGTTATTAATTTGTTCCTTGAACCTGCCTGGGTTAAGAAATATCTCGGCAGTCGCTCTGGAATAACAGGATGGGTAACAGCAATTGCTGGGGGTGTATTATCTACAGGACCAGTCTATCCCTGGTATGCCTTACTTAAAGATCTCAGAGAGAAAGGGATGAAGACATCACTGGCGGCTGTTTTTCTTTATAGCCGTGCCGTTAAACTACCGTTACTGCCATTGCTGGTGCACTACTTTGGTATTACTTATACAGCGGTGCTTGTCAGCTATTTAATTATTTTTTCGGTTATAAGCGGCCTTGTAATGGAAAAATTAGTAAGTGTACACTCGGAGGCTGATTGACTATTCTTCACTGGGCTGTGGTTATTAGGTTTGCTGCTTCGACCGGGTTACAGAGCACGCTGATCATTCGGGTCACCAATTCGGTGAGGATGTAGAAGCTGTCATAATTTTCTCAAAAGCTAACGGCTTTATCCTGGCTATCGAACTTATGCTGGATATATGCCGTGCCATAAATAATGTAAGCGGTGATCTTGGTGCAGCAAAAGAATGCAAATTTGTGAATCTACTTACAGCCGATAGAATGCCCGCTAATTATTTTAAATCGGTCATTGCTAAAAGCTCATGCCTGAAATTACACACCAGGGTATAGCGGGCACCATCAGTACTAGTACTTATAGAAAACACTGGCGATGCGCTTATGATATTTATCTAGCTTTATATAAGAATGGTTTGTGCTATTTGAGCTCGTGTCAGAATAAAGTTTAGAAATGATGTGTCGATATTTGCTCTATATACGGCCAGGCGTTGTCTCTGCACGAGTACTCAATTTTGTGACGTAGAAACAGAGGTGACTGAAATCATGCAGCGTCATAGCTCCATTTCGGGTTCCGTGAATGGATACCTTTATCAATGTTCCCTGGACACACAACGGCCCTACACCGATTTTACTCCACGCATGGTGGCGTATCATCCGCAGGCACGTATCCCGACCGAAAATCATCTAATTCTGTGGTGGTCAGGGTCGGCGGAGTTACAGGTGAATTCGCAATGAGATATCTATAAAGGAGTTATTTGAAATGAATAACACCGTTCTTAAAAAATGGGGAACCCCACTGGTGATATTGATCATCGCCACGGCCGGTGGTGCATTGATATGGAAACATTACCAAAAATCCGAAATTCCTGCAGACTTCGCTTCCGGTAACGGGCGCATCGAGGCCACAGAATATGATATCGCCACCAAGCGTTCCGGCCGTGTCGTCGAAGTACTGGTCAGGGAGGGGGACATGGTTGATGCTGGTCAGATGTTGGCCCGTATGGATACCGAGGACCTGGACGCTGAACTCAGGGAAGCAGAAGCGGTGCTGAGAGAATCCCGCGAGGGGAAGAACTATGCCAATGCCATAGTCGAACTGCGTGAAAGTGAGCTGGCTTATGCGAAGGCGGAACTTAAGCGCTCGCTGGAACTGGTTAAAGAAGGCCACGTTTCCCGGGAGAAGCTTGATCAGGATCGTACCGCCAGACAGATCGCCGAAGCGGCTCTACGTGCGGCGCGGGTCCAGGTGGTTCAGTCTGAAGCCGCCATCGAGGCTGCCGTCGCCAGGACAGAACGACTCAAAACCGACATCGACGACAGTGTGCTCAAAACCCCGATTAGCGGCCGGATCCTGTACCGCCTGGCGGAGCCGCGGGAAATCCTGGCCGCCGGGGGCAAGGTGCTGACCGTCCTCGAGCTGACCGATGTGTACATGACCATCTTCCTGCCCACAAACCAGGTGGGTAAAATTACTGTCGGTTCTGACGCTCGCATAAAACTCGATGCCGTGCCCGAACTCACGATTCCGGCGACGGTTTCCTTCGTCGCCCCCGAGGCCCAGTTCACGCCGCGGGAAGTCGAGACCCGCACCGAGCGCGAGAAACTGATGTTTCGTATCAAAGTCAAGATCGACCCCGAACTCCTTAAGGGGCACATTGAAAGAGTGAAAACCGGCTTACCGGGCGTGGCTTATGTGCGTCTCGATCAAAATAGCGAGTGGCCGGCGCAACTGCAGGTGAGCCTGCCGCAATGACCGGCGTCGCACGAATCAACGGTCTGACTCATCGCTACGGCGAACTATTCGCTGTCGATAACATCGATCTTGATATCCCGGCCGGATGCATGGCGGGTTTTATCGGTCCCGATGGTGTCGGCAAATCCACACTGCTGGCGCTGGTTTCGGGAGTACGCAAAATCCAGGACGGTGCCGTGCAGGTACTGGACGGTGATATGCGCAGCAGTCGCCACCGCACTAAAGTATGTCCACGCATTGCCTATATGCCGCAGGGACTGGGCAAAAACCTCTACATGACCCTGTCGGTGTTTGAAAATATCGATTTCTTCGGTCGCCTGTTTGGGCAAGGACGGGAAGAGCGTGAGTGGCGCATTAATGAACTACTTGAAAGTACCGGACTCATTCGTTTTCGCAATCGTCCGGTCGGCAAGCTTTCGGGGGGAATGAAACAAAAGCTCGGGCTATGTTGTGCGTTGATTCACGACCCGGAGCTGTTGATCCTGGATGAGCCTACCACCGGGGTCGACCCCCTGTCCCGGCGCCAGTTCTGGGAGCTTATCAACCGCATCCGCGCGCGCCGCGCGGGCATGAGTGTTTTGGTGGCTACTGCTTACATGGAAGAAGCCGAAGGATTCGACTGGCTGGTGGCGATGGACAAAGGAAAAGTGCTCGCCACCGGTAGTCCAACGGAATTACTTGAGAAGACCGGCACCGACAATCTTGACTCGGCATTTATCCAACTGTTGCCGGAGGAAGAACGCAGGGGTCATAAAGACCTGTTGGTACCGCCGCGCGTGAGCCAGTCAGAAAGTACGGTCGCCATCAAGGCCGAGGGACTGACTATGCGTTTCGGCGATTTCACCGCCGTGGACCATGTCAGTTTCGAGATCCAGCGCGGCGAAATTTTCGGTTTCCTGGGTTCCAATGGCTGTGGCAAGACCACTACCATGAAAATGCTCACCGGTTTATTACCGGCCACCGAGGGTAAAGCCTCGCTGTTTGGTCATCCGGCCAAGGCGCATGATCTGGCAACCCGCAAGCGGGTCGGGTTTATGACCCAGGCATTTTCCCTGTACGGCGAATTGACGGTACAGCAGAACCTGGTGCTGCATGCGCAATTATTTCATTTGCCCGATAAAATCATACCGGCGCGGGTGAAGGAAATGATCGAGCATTTTGACCTCAAGGATTACGCAGGCCATCTGGCAGACGGTTTACCCCTGGGTATACGGCAACGCCTGTCACTGGCGGTGGCGGTGATCCATAAACCCGAGATGTTGATACTGGATGAGCCGACCTCCGGCGTAGACCCGGTGGCACGGGATAATTTCTGGGAATTATTGATCGGCCTTTCCCGTAATGATGGCGTGACCATTTTCATCTCTACACATTTTATGAATGAGGGTGCACGTTGCGATCGCATTTCCCTGATGCATGCCGGCAAGGTACTCGCCAGCGATACGCCGCAGGTATTGGTAGACATACGTGGCAAGCAAACACTGGAAGAAGCCTTTGTCGACTATCTTGAAGAAGCGACTACAACAAAAGAAGACCACAGTGAAAATGACACTGGCGAAATAGCGCCTGCAACTGATTCATCTTTTCAGTCCAGACCTGTGTTCGCCGGTGTATTCAGCCCATTGCGTTTATTGGGTTATGCCTACCGTGAGTCGTTGGAAATCATGCGCGATCCGGTGCGCCTGGTATTTGCACTGCTGGGCTCGGTAATCCTGATGTTCATTATGGGCTATGGCATCACCATGGATGTGGAAGATCTGTCCTTTGCCGCGTTGGACCGGGATCAGACCCCGCAGAGTCGCGACTACATCCAGAATATGTCGGGTTCTCGCTATTTTATCGAACATGCACCGATTCACAGTCAGGCTGAGCTTGATCAGCGTATGGCCAGTGGCGAGTTGAGCCTGGCACTGGAGATTCCACCCAACTTCGCCAAGGACCTCAAGCGTGGGCGCACGGTGGAGGTCGGTGTCTGGGTGGATGGGGCTATGCCGTTTCGCGCTGAAACGGCACGTGGTTATGCCGAGGGCATGAATTACGATTATCTAATCCAGCTTGCGCGGCGCACCCTGGGGGAGGTGCCGGTGATGACGGTTGCCGATGTCGAAATGCGTTATCGTTACAATCAGGATTTCAAAAGCCTCTACGCTATGGTACCGGCGGTCATACCGTTGTTGCTGGTGTTCATTCCGGCGATCCTGATGGCCCTGGCCGTGGTGCGTGAAAAAGAACTGGGTTCGATCACCAATCTGTATGCGACGCCCGTTACCCGGCTGGAGTTTCTTATCGGTAAACAGCTGCCCTATATCGGCGTCAGCATGATCAGCTTTTTCGGCCTGACCGCATTGGCGGTATTTGTGTTTAATGTACCGCTCAAGGGCAGCTTTCTGACGCTGAGCTTCGCTGCGCTGATCTTTGTCACTGCTACTACCGGCATCGGTTTGCTCATGTCTTCATTTACCAAAACCCAGATCGCCGCACTTGCCGCCACCGCGATTGTGACTCTGCTGGTGACCGTCAGCTTCTCCGGCCTGACCGAACCGGTATCCTCACTGGAAGGTCCAGGTGCAGTGATTGGTGCATTGTTTCCCGCAACATATTTTCTCAACATCAGCCGTGGTGTCTTTACCAAGGCGCTGGAGTTGAGTGATCTCTATGCGGATTTTCTGGCACTGGCCACATTCGTTCCTCTGCTGACGCTGCTCAGCCTGATAGCTCTGAACAAGCAGGAGAAGTAATGATGCAGCACCTGGCCAATATCTACCGTCTGGGTATCAAGGAACTACGTGGCCTGTGGCACGACAAAGTATTGTTCTTCTTCATCATCTGGGCATTCTCCGTAGGTATCTACACGGCGGCGACTGCCACTTCAACAGGGCTGAATAATGCCCCCATTGCCTTCGTTGACGAAGACCGGTCGTCACTGTCGGGCCGCATCATCGAAGCCTTCTACAAGCCATATTTCAAGACGCCGGAATTTATTGCGCTGTCAGACATCGACCCCGGCCTGGATGCGGGCATCTACACTTTCGTGGTGGATATCCCCCCCAACTTTGAGCGCGATGTGCTGGCGGGAAAACGGCCGGACATTCAGGTGAACATCGACGCCACCCGTATGACCCAGGCGATGATCGGTGCAGGTTATATTCAAAACATCATAAACGGCGAACTCATGGCATTTGTGCAAGGATCTCGTACCGGCGCCGTGTTACCCATCGAGCTCGCCACGCGTGTTAAGTTCAACCCCAACCTCACCAGCGCATGGTTCGGTAGTGTCATGGAGATCATCAACAACATCACCATGTTATCTATCATATTGACCGGTGCGGCACTGATCCGTGAACGTGAACACGGCACACTGGAACACCTGCTGGTGATGCCGCTGGGCGCCGCCGAAATCATGCTCGCCAAAGTATGGTCCATGGGTCTGGTAGTATTAGTGGCTGCGGGGCTTTCACTTTACCTTATTGTGCAGGGCTTATTGAGCGTGCCTATTGCCGGATCTATCCCGCTGTTCATGTTCGGGGCCCTGTTGCACCTGTTTGCCACCACATCCATGGGTATCTTTCTGGGTACGGTGTCGCGCAACATGCCACAACTGGGTTTACTGATGATACTCGTTATCCTGCCTCTGCAAATGCTTTCCGGCGGCATCACGCCGCGCGAAAGCATGCCGGAGATCGTGCAGGACATCATGCTGGTCGCGCCCACCACCCATTTCGTCAGCCTGGCGCAGGGGATTCTTTATCGCGGAGCAGGCTTTGATGTGGTGTGGCCACAATTTCTGGTGATTATCGCTATT
>JBLYYN010000039.1:0-3890 GCA_048550535.1 Gammaproteobacteria bacterium | reverse complement strand
AGTAATTTATTAGAGCGTGTTAGCGTGGAATTCAATGATTTCAAATTAGGATTTTCTAGCATATCTCTATCAACCCAGGTGAGAATTTCTTTGCGGAAGTGCAGGCTTTTCTGAATTTCGTCCATGCCGGGTTTTTTTATGCGATTAAATCTTTCTTCTTCCATCAGCAATTCTTTTTTCGCTATTTCATGTATCTCAGGATTTGTCAGGTTTTTAACCGCATCGATAAACACCAGCTGTTGTTTGAAAATAAATCCGAAATCTGGCTGGAATACGTTGATTAAGTTCGGCTCACAGTTACAAATGTCTTTGTTATATTCCGTTACCAGGTTGTTTTCACGCGCGGGTAAGAAGGTATTTAACAGTGCATCGGAAATGTCAAACCCGTTGGGGTTGCCATTAAACTTGGTAACATCAAATCCAGGCGTGCCACTCAAGTTGACATTGGGATTAACATCCACGTGCACGAAGGATAGTGATGCAGGCCAACTTTGCCCGGGGCCGATGGCATTGGTACTACTCAAACCAAAAGCGCCAGGCTGATGACAGCCTGCACAGCTCAGGGCCGTTGCCCGGTTGGCAATTTGTTGCTTTGTCAGCGACGTGGTTAACGCACCGCCTGCGGTATTAATCGCATTTTCAAAGCTATTATCTGTCGACTGGTTAATCAATTCAAGGCGATAGTTATCTTCCTGGTTGTTGCCCTGAGCATTACTGTCTGCTGCATTCTTATCTGCATCGACCGCATAAGAAAATGCATTGATATCGGGGTTGCCTAATAATGCATCCGTCACTTGCGCCAGTGTGTCTGCCTGAAAATTGGTTGCCAACAGATCAAGGCCAGGTATGGTGCCTGAGCCAGAGTTGGCGATATCCTTGTTCCACAGTTCGCCATAAGGATTGGCTTTAACCGAAATCGGTACGATATCAAAATCGCAACTGCTACCTACACAGGTGGTTTGTGTTTTGAACTCTTTTAACAACCAGGGCTGCTGAAGGAACTGGTTGGTCCTTATCTGGCCACTTTCGCTGGCGGCATAAAATGAGGCTGTGGCAGAAGAACTATAATGATTAACATTCACCACCGGTGAAAAACCCGGTAATCCATTGTAAAAGAAGTTTTCCAGTTTTCCAGAACGGCTGACGGGATCCGAGTCATTGGACAGGTTTGACCAGAATTCCACTACATCTCGACATCCAGAGCGACAGCCGGGAAACGGATTGGGTAATACCGCTTCGAATATCACTAAATTTTTAGTAATACCGGCACCATCTTTGCTGTAAATGATTCGATGTTCGCCACAGTTTTTCCAGCCTTTGTGAGACAGGTCGAGACGATTAACCAGGGCACTTGGTTTATATTCCGCCATTTTTGCCGTCAGGTCGGTGGTGGCCGCTTCGTTACCTTCAGATCTAGGGCAATTATTGACTGGAAATCCGTTGATTGTTCCAGCGTTATCGTCACAATGAATACCGCCTGCTATTTGTGCCGTTCCGGTATCGTTTTGGGTATCCCACATTTGTTTAAAAATGGATCCTGCTGTTGTGCCAGGGACGTCTGTAGCAACTTGTGTTGCAAGCATGCCCAGGGTTCTTTCTAGTGAGAAATCAACAGTTGGTTCTGATAATGTTGCTGAGTCATGTACCATCAAGGATCGATGTGGATCAATCTGGCTGCTTGAGATAGGGAACGGCGTGGTACAAACTCCACCGTCTTTAAAACCATGCTGAAAGCCTCGAACAAAGATGTTGCTCAAGTCATTGGCTAAAATACCTTTTTGCATGATCTGGACATCTTTCAAGTGGGTATCGGTTAAACGTATTTTTTCTACTTGCTTCAATGATATCTGTTCATCTATTCTGGTTTCGAAGGCATGTGCTGAAGACAGGCCAAGTATTCCGATAAAAATTACTGCTGGGGAGGGTATGTGTCTCATAATTCAAATCCTCTTTGAATGTTATCGACTAGTGGTTGTAGTGTGTATGTTAGTACTGTTTTGGTAATTGTTACAGAGGGGATTATTGATTTTTTGAAAAATCTGACGAAAAAAATGTGAAATATTTAAGTCCACAGCTTAGATTATCGGCTTAGACAATAGCAATGTTTGGTGTCTGAAGATAAACTTGAGAACTTAAATGATTGATGCGAAACAAATTTTAATCTGTTCTCAAATGCTTCTAGTGAGTGTGTATAAAAATCTCACGATGCCTATAGGGATTTATTCCCATTGAAAAAAGTAGGGTCAAAAAAAGTGGCAAAAAAGTGAAGTCACACTACATGGGTTCATGCCCTGTGGGTATTTATGCCCTTGGGGTGCATAGGAGTTAGAATTACCTTTGGAATAGTAATCGAAAACACAGTTTTTTTAAATGGCTTCAAAATGACTAGAAATGATATTCACATTACAGGTTCAGCTTATTTTCCTGGTGTTGCTATAGCCAGGCTTCATAAGGGGATAAGTGGCGATATTGCACAACATATCCTGCTGATCTTGTCAAAGTGTTTTAATGCTGCTTATCTGTTGTTTCCTCGAGTTTTGATAGAAATGCTGAAAATTGGTTTCTCGTTTGTAGTTTTCTTCCGACATTGGGATGGCCAGAGAAATCCCTGTGCTGGGTTTCTGGGTTTAAAGTGTTCGCTTTACTGATAGATAGAATCATGCCAGCGGATTAATGTTTGTATCTTGCTAGGATCATTATACCGTTTTTGTCAATAGATACTTAAAACAAGTGGCAGCTGTTGTGATATTAACTGTATAAGTAATAATTGCTTGTTTTTTTAAAAAGCCTTCGATGGCATATTTCAGTGACTTTGTAGGATTTACCAAAGCATCAAGAATATGCTTTCCAGGTTTTTCAATGTCTTTGTGCATAGCACTGATATTGTGAACAGCGCTACAAGCCAGAAACCTGCCGAGACTATTGACCCTAACTTTCATCTAAGCCCGAATGCAAGAGTCCACACCTAAAGGTAAAATACTAGAAAAACTTAGCATACATTTATCCTGCATTAGATTCAGCAATATGAGAATATTATTATAATTTGGAGGACTCGATATTATATTTAGAAAATTTATTGATAGGCTTGCTTATTTGAATAATCGCACTTAATATCGAGCTTAACCTTTTATCAAAATAATTATTATGAAGAAAAGGAGTATCACATGACGATTGTTGATGTAGGTAACAATATGAATTCAGTATTTTTGCTCGAAGGGGGTGGCGAAGATCAGCCGAATACGTCTGAGCCAGGTACCGACAGTTCTGATAAGGTTGACAATCAACTGGAAGATGAGGAAGAGGTATTTCAGGATGCTCTTGATCACTTTGAAGACGAGAATGTCAGGGATGGGATTATTGCGGTACGTACCGTAACAGGTGAATTAAGAGCTGCGATTAATTGTATTGAAATGCAAACCTTCAATGCTGAGTCATCGCAACAAACTTCTAACATTGAATTGCCTGTAAGCTCTTCTACTATCTCGATAGATGGTGATGAAAGACTTATTGGAAATAGTAGTATTCTAAATGACGTGGCGAGTAATGGATAATTGGCGATAATTATCAACCCCAATTATCCAGGAAAATTATAAGTTTGAATAGCCCTCTTTATCGAACAAGTAACAGAATTAAGAGAATACCACTATGAAAAATAATAAAAATACAGAAATCTCATTACCTACCTACCAGGATCTATTCGGGACTACTGAATATCATACGGTAGATCCCGAGCGTTCAATATTTTCTCCAGCTGCCTATCTTGCAGATTTGATTTCGGTGTGCGACAAGACTATTAAGGGTAATACTTTAAAATCACGCAGATGGGATATCTGGGAAAATCTTTTAAGTAAAGAAAATACGGAAACGATGGTTTCCAAGTTAGAGATCGT
>JBLYYN010000038.1:0-11115 GCA_048550535.1 Gammaproteobacteria bacterium | reverse complement strand
GTACTTCTCGTAGCATCATACTGCCGGCCATATTCCAGGCTACAATGCCGAATACGACCATTCCGCCTATGAAACCAACCACTGCTTTCATCATGGCTTATTTCCTCTAGTTATGAATTTATTAATATGTACATCTTAAAAGTTAAGATGGCTTAAGGGTATTAATATATTAATACCTGCTAATCATTCTTGAGCTAACGCAATGAATCACAAAGTCGCCCATAAAATATATTTATAGTTAAATGATGAATGTCAATTTACTCAATAAACTCAGGCGACTCAATCACCTGCTGGTGCTAACTGACAACGCCTTGACCCAAATCATAGATTGAGTACAGAGTGATATTTAGCATCAAAATGTCAAGCGCTATAAAATAACCTGTTAGAGGAAAGTAGCCTAAGACAGCCATCTGTCAAGTGATCTATGACAATGCATCGACAGCTGAAATCGCTCATAACCCCAGTATTGCCATATAACAAGGAGCAGGCACGAAACCACCTCTACCCGCATTCCTTATTGGCATTCTGGTTTTACTAAGTGGCAACGCATTCATGACATAGAAAATCTGGAAAATACGGTGTTGTCATTATTAAACCAGCAACAGCTAGATGACCTGCTGGCTTATATGTCGATTGTGGATGATCGATCATATGCTGTTATTCAATTTATTATTTCGAAAACGCAAATGATCCCTGCCCTACTCGACATGGTGCATAGCCACAGGGCATAAATCCATGCAGGCAACGCGAATAAATACCTAATTGAGCTCTGGGTTTTTACCCTGGCCCCAGATACTATAGAAAAAGAATCAAAACACTGAGCATAAAGCACTTGCCATGAACGCGATTTCTAAACATTACTGTATCTACTTCCAACCATAGGTGTATTTGCCAATGCGTGTTGCGCTGTTTGTCACCTGCCTGATCGATCTAATACGACCCAGGGCCGGCTTTGCCGCGGTACGCCTGTTGCAACTAGCCGGTTGTGAAGTGGTGGTACCTGAGCAGCAGACCTGCTGCGGCCAGCCAGCCTATAACAATGGCGATGCCGATAACGCTCGCGCCATTGCCTGCCAGGTGATCGACTACCTCGAGGGCTTTTCCCATGTAGTGATACCCTCCGGCTCCTGCGCCGGCATGATAGTACACCACTATCCTCGCCTGTTTGACCAGGAGCCGGCATGGCAGCAACGCGCCGAACAACTGGCTGGCCGCTGTTACGAACTCACTCAGTTCCTGGTTGATGTCGTAGGTATGACGAACTTCAATGCCTACTACTCAGGTAAGGTGACTTACCATGATTCCTGTTCGGCACGACGCGAAATGCATGTCTATGAACAGCCACGGCTGCTGCTGGATAAAGTCACCGGCCTGACCCGTGTTGAACCCGAAGACAGTGAGCAATGCTGCGGTTTCGGCGGCACCTTCAGCGTCAAGTTTGCAGAAATCTCCACCGCCATTGTTGACGCCAAGGTCAAGCACATTGGCCAGACCGGGGCGGACACCCTGGTCGCCGGCGATCTCGGCTGCCTGCTCAATATCGCCGGACGCTTGTCACGGCAACACAAACCGATAAAAGCCTTCCACATCGCTGAGCTGCTGGCGGGCATGACCGAACAGCCACTGTTGCCGGTAGACGAGACATGAAATCCAGCAGCCGGCAGTTCAAGGCCAACGCGAGCCGCGCACTCAAAGACACCACCCTGCAGCAGGCCTTACTGCGTGTTGGCCCGGGATTTGCCGAGCATCGTCGCCAGGCCCTGGCTGATCTGGCCGATGCGGAGTCATTGCGTGAACGTGCCCGTGTTATCAAGGAAGGGGCTTTGGCCAGGCTCGATGAATATCTGCTGGAATTTGAAAAAAACGTCCAGGCCAATGGTGGCCAGGTGCATTGGGCAGAAACCGCCGAGCAGGCTAATGCCATCTGTGTTGAGCTGTGCCAACAGGCAAACGCTGGTAGCGTCATCAAGGGCAAGACCATGGTGGGCGAAGAAATCGGCCTTAACGACGCGCTCGAACAGGCTGGTGTTGCAACTATAGAAACTGATCTTGGCGAATACATTATCCAGTTGGCCAAAGAACCCCCCAGTCACATTATTGTGCCGGCGATTCACAAGTCGCGGCAGCAGATTATCGATCTATTTAATCGCTTTCATGATCGCAGCCGCTATCCCGAGCAACTGGAAAGCGTGGCCGATATCGTCAACGAGGCGCGCGCTGTTATGCGCAGCAAATATCTCAGCGCTGACGTCGGCATTACCGGCGCCAATTTCCTGATTGCTGACACCGGCACCACCGTACTGGTCACCAACGAAGGCAATGGAGACCTGTGCAGCTCCCTGCCAGACACCCATATCGTCATCGCCGGCATTGAAAAAGTGCTACCAGGCCTGGATGACGCAGCGGTGATGTTACGTTTACTGGCGCGCAACGCCACCGGCCAGGACATCACCGCCTACACCAGTTTTTTTAGCGGCGCACGTCGCACCGAGGATGCCGATGGCCCAAACCAGTTCCACATAGTACTGGTGGATAATGGCCGCAGTGACATGCTGAATAGCGAATATCGCGACATGCTGCGCTGCATCCGCTGCGGTGCCTGTATGAATCACTGTCCGGTATACGGTGCCGTGGGTGGCCATGCCTATGGCTGGGTCTATCCGGGCCCCATGGGTTCGGTGCTGACACCGTTGATGAGCGGGCTGGAGCAATCCAGCGCGCTACCCAACGCCTCCACCTTCTGTGGACGTTGTGAAGAAGTCTGTCCCATGTCTATTCCGTTGCCACGGCTGTTGCGGCAGCTGCGTAATCAGGCCCACCGCCAACGCCTGGATTCCTGGCATGCACGCACCGCACTCGCACTCTGGGCCGGATTAGCCAAACGACCAGGCTTATATCGCTTACTGACCCGATGGAGTTTGCCCATGCTGCGCCTGTTGGGGCGTCGCGATGGACGACTGCGAAATTTACCAATGCTCAAGGGCTGGATGCGCAGCCGTGATCTGCCGACACCCGGCAGCAGTTTTATGCAGCAGTGGCAACAGCGCAATGGATCGGGGGCTTCCCCTGGTAGAGATAACCATGACTGATGCCCGCACCAACATCCTGGCTCGCCTGCAACAGGACCAGCGCGAATCAACGACCCCGCAACCAATACCGACGCCATCGGTTAAGGCTAGCAGCACCTCGACCACGACACTCCTGGAACAATTCAAGCGTGGCCTGGATAAGGTATCGGCCAGCCACGAAGTGGTCACTACTGAAGCACTGATCGCTGAAGCTATCGAGCGCTATTTGCACCAGCAGGAAGCGGGTAATCAGCTAGTGGTGGCGCCGGCTATAAACCATGCCGGCTTGCTGCGCAACTGTACGCTACAACTGCAGCCAGCACCAACACGTGGCAATGAGAAAAATGCAATTACCCTGGCCTATGCCGGTATTGCTGAAACCGGCAGCCTGGTGATGCTGTCCGCTGCCGATACACCGGTGACGACCAATTTCCTGCCGGATAATTTTATCTGCGTATTAAAGACAACGGATGTACTCAAAGATATGGAAGCCCTGTGGGCACGAATGCTCAGCGAGCAACGCTCCATGCCGCGTTGCGTGAACCTGATAACAGGGCCTTCGCGCACCGCCGATGTTGAACAGGTTATCCAGATCGGCGCCCATGGTCCGCGCCGTGTGCATGTAATATTGTGGGAAAAAACGGATTGATTACTACCTGCCTGTGTCGTAAGGCGGACATGTCCCTATGTACATCACGGGCACACCCCAGAAATGGCTGTGAAGAATGAGCAGTCTAGAAATAGCTACACAACTGGGGAAAGCTTTTACGTTTGCGACCACGCTTACTTAGCTTTTTGCACAGGCATATATGAAACGTAGTTGATGACCAGTTTCATTTCCTGATCACTGAATCCCTTGATTTGTTCGGTCATAGCCGGGTTGGCATTAATCCGTTTACCGTCACGAATCCACTCGAATTGTCGCAACATATAGTTATAATGCTGGCCCTGTATTCTCGGATAATAGCTGGCTCTTTGGCCTTCGCCATTTTTACCATGGCATTCCACACAATTATTTTCATATAATTTTTTGCCGCTATTATATTCTGCAGTATCTATACCCCATTTACCTTTACCATTATCAGAACTCATAGGGAGACTCTCTATGTAACTGACCACATCAAGCAATTCATTGCTATCGCCGAAGGATGAGAGTAGTGAGAAAGGATACATAGTTGGGTTATCACGATTATGTGATCGAATATCTTGCAGCTGTTTAATCAATACTTCCTTATGTTGTCCGGCCAACTGAGGAAAAGCACCATCCTTACGACCCCAACCTTCGGCGTTATGACACTCGGCGCAGACTTCATAGATTTTCTGTCCATTTTCGATATTCGGCGTCCTTCGCAGCGCCTCCTTTGTTTTGCCACTCGCTTCATTCGCCGCCATAAGCTGCGAAGACATGGCTAATACCAGTGTTGACAACATTGATATAAAAAACAGCAACTTCATATAGATTCTCCAGCGCACATTTTAAAACGTCGCACAACCTCATAAATAATATTAGTCCAAATGAACAGCTACAGCTATTGACCTGGGTTGATGACATGAGCAGTTAATACCTGGTTTAGGATTTTTACCACGTTAAACGACAGGGCACATAGACCTGGTTCTGACTTTACAAACTTCAGCAACATGTATTCCCTGTCACCACTTCCAATAACAGCAAATGTAAACTATTTTCTGGCACGTTAAATGGGCGCTGTCGGTTAGTATTTATTATAAAGAGTTCTGACATTTTTAAAGCATGTTAAAAATCCCCCAAGCCATTTCCCTTTTTCTCGTAACAAAAACAGAACCCAATAAACACGCTCAGGCCACAAGCCCTTCATAAAGTCATGGAGAGCCCCTCGTCGCTCCATGATGAATGTATCCCAGACACCGTGTTGAACGGGTATCATTCATTGGAAATACCTATCAACACCATTAACATATAATATTTTATTTATCACTGAATCCAGGCTATGCTTCATCTACGAATTGCATAAACCCTGGTAAAGATAAGCGCTAAGGCTGACAGGCCTTAGAAATGAGTAACAAACATCCGAGAGGAATTAACCATGACAAAAACAATGAGCTTTGCAGTTGTACATTTTAGCGTGGCCTTCTCAGTTGCTTACGTAATGACCGGTAGCCTGTTGATTGGGGGTGCTATTGCATTAGTAGAACCCGCAATCAACACAGTTGCATACTACTTCCACGAGAAAATATGGTCACGGATACAAGCCAATACAGGCTATTTTTTTCAGGTGGCTGGTGCTTAGGATAAAATGAAATATCACATGTTATCGACAGACTGAATAGACGAGGGCATACGGTTTACAATGACCAAGGTAAATTTAGGTCAAATGTATGGCATGATCCGAATAGCACTGACTTAAGAGCTTATAGTAATAAATTCTGTCATTCCCGCTGGCTTTTAGCGGGAATCTAGCCTCTGAACTCACTGGATTCCGGCTCAAAAGCATGCCGGAATGACGCAGTACATTAGTATTTTGTCTTAAGTAAGTGCCGTTCTAGCATGACCCCAAACACTTACTAAAAATCAAAAGATTTACGCTAAAAACGCAATGTTTTATCATCGTCTAGCAAGGCTTTGTACTATCGTAGCAGGTAATATCTTTTAAGCTTGTTTCGCGTTTATTTGCGTTGCCTGACGGTAGATTGCGTACTTAGTCGATAAACAGCGATGAGCTGGTGATGCGTTCAGCAACATGTTTAAAAATGATCAATCAAAATCGGGGTTTGTCCAGTCTTTGAATGGCGCCAGGTCTTCTTTAGGTACCCCAATACGGGACACATAGTTGATCACCATTTGCATTTCCTTATCAGTAAACGCTTTAATTTGTTTCACCATATCTGGATTGGCATTACGACGCTTGCCATCACGAATCCATTCAAACTGACGCAGCATGTATTTGTAATGCTGGCCCTGAATCTTCGGATAGTATTTGTCTTTTTTACCTTCACCCTTATCACCATGGCATTGAACGCAATTGTCATCGTATATTTTTTTACCCTGCTTAAACTCGGCGCTAGCTTTGGCCCATTCACCTTTACCGTTATCGGGATTCATGGGAAGTTTAGCTATATAAGCTACCACATCGGCCAGTGCCTGAGCATCACCAATGGATTCCTGCAACGCAAATGGGTACATAGTGGGAGTATCACGATTCAAGCCACGAATATCCGCTAGCTGCTTGATCAATACTTCCTTATGCTGCCCCGCCAGCTGTGGGAAGGTACCGTCTTGAGTTCCCCAGCCTTCCGGGTAATGACAGGCGGAACACACTTCATAAATCTCCATACCATTTTCAAGATCCGGCACCAGCTTCATCGCTTCGTCCTGTTCTCCGCCGCCTTCATTCCAGGCCATGGCCTGAGATGAAACAACCCATGCCAGCCCCGCAATCATCGATGCCAACCATCTGTTCTTCATGCATGTTCTCCGGTTACAAGCCAGTGTTACCGCATATATCCAGTATTAATTTAAATTTAGCCTAGCATAACAATCGTTGCCAAACATGGTCTTGATGCCCATCAATCTGTCTGTTACCGGGGTTTCAGTGACAACTACACGTCCTAACATGGCAAATCCGTGCATCTGTTGTTGCGCACGCTCCAGATTGGCCAGATGGATGATCGCTTCATCACCCACTTACGCTTCAATAGCCTCAGGTATGATGTGTGAGCGAATGGTGGTTTCAAACACCTCAGCCTTAACCGGTGATCTCACCGTCTTTTAATGATCGGCACGTGTCCTGTATTACGAACGCCTGTCTTCACGGGAATATCAGCCTGCTTCATATCAACAGCCAATGTATGAAAACACACATTGGCTGTTGATATGAATCATGAAAGGAAAATAGAACAGAATTATAAAATTCTAAAATACGATGGGTATTACGTTGGGTCGTTTGCTACGAAACTCCGGCATGGTCATACCGGCACGGGCATTAATATAGGTTGGATCGGACACCACATAGCGCTTACCTTTATAGCGCACGGCATCACCGCTGACCGATTCATTGAAGCGAACCGCTGTCGCGATATGACCGGGGAAGTCCAGGCCCACCACGTCAAGGTTTAACAGGCTTCTTACCAGCCAGGCAAAGAACACCGAACGGTCTTCACAATCCGAGTAAGGATAGTAAAGCGTTTCTTCCGGGAACAGATAATTTTCGGTGCCAAACTGTGCCTGGTCGGTTTTATAGCGAAAAGCGGTTTGCACAAAGCGCAACAACAGATTCACCGCATCCTGTTCTGATTTACCTTCCACCATGGGTTTCAGTTGCGCCAGTAATGGGTTGCCGGTGGACTGATTGACACTGGAAGTAAAATACATACCTATGTCCATCTGCGGATAGGTTTTCAGGAACCTGACCGTCTGCTGATCATAACCAATATTCACCTTATAGGTCTTGCCCTGGTATTTGAAACTCAACTGTTTGCCAGATTCCTTTCGCCCGGTGTTGAGGGTTTTATCCAGGCGCATATCCATACGTTTAGTTGCCCCCGGATACTGGCCATCGTAGGTATATACCCGGCCTGGCTTCTGCTTACTGCCATCAAAACCCAGGGCATAGTAACGCACATTGTCGAAGGTAAAATAAGACGCCCCAAACAATTGCTGACGGGACGGCAGCAACAAATAGACTCGTGAACTATCATAGGCGATTCGCGCCTGATAACCTGCCTTGATCAGCATGAACCAGCCAAACAGGGCCTGCTCATTGCTCTGGCCAGGATAAATTTCCCTGGCAATTTCATTAATCAACAGGGCATAGCCCCAGTCATTGAGACTCAGCGGCTGGCGCTGGTGGTTAATCTGTTTCAACAGGGCTTCATAATCACCCTGACTCAGACTGGACCAGTGCCGACTCATGGCCGTGGCATCAATACGCGAGTACATACCCACTTTCAATTTTGCATCATACGTAAAGCGCAAGCTCTGGCCATAATAATTGATCCTGATGGTTTGCCCTTTGGGTAGTTTTACCGCGGGTATGGGTTTGACTATCACGGGTTTGGGTGGGGGTGCTATGGGGGGGACTTTTACTGTGGGTGGCTTAACAACAGGCTTTGGAGTCGCTACTAATGGTTTTTCATCCTGCGCTGGCTGATCCAGTGGAGTAGGCACGGGAGAGGGCAGTGGTTTGCTATCTGGCAAGGGCAAGGGTTTCGGTGTTTCTGGTTTTGTATCCGGCTTCGGCTGAACCATTGGTGTTGGCTTGCTATCTGGCAATGGCTGAACCATTGGCGTTGGCTTGGGAGCTGGCAGTGGCAGAGCCACCGGCATACGTACCGGCTTGGGGGTTTTATCCCGCACCAGCCCGGAAAAGGTTTCCATTTCCTTCCACTGGGTTTTTAAGAAGGAGGTGAATTCCTTATCCCGCTTGTCACGGTATTCCTGGAAACTGGTGGTTTCCTGAGATAACCACTTTTCGAATTCAGATCGATCAGCCACGGCACTGCCCACTACCGCTAATCCGGCCATAAAAGCCAGAACTGTTTTCAATCTCATTCGAAACATGAATACTCCCTAATAGACTGCAGATCGCAAACAACAAAGCCGGTACTAAGAACCGGCTTTGTGCTTAACAGTTCTGTATTAATTGTCCATCTTGGCAATTTCAGCAGCCAGCTCATCCTGACCTTTCTGCGCTTTGAACTGCTGCCATAAGGCACGCTCATTTTTCATACTGGTTTTGATGGCATTTTCAGCGGCCTGAGATACTGAATCTTCATCCATACCCAACAATACATACAAAGTACCGTTTGGACTGGTACGGGTTCTGTATATACGAGTACCCACCAGTGTCTCGTTGGTGATCTGTTTGGTGACCGAAGTCAGGGCTTTATCAACGGTTTCATCATCTGCCGCGCCCGTGGTTTCCACATACTGTTTGATCATGTTCTGCACAGTCACCTTCATGCGCTGAGCCAGCTGAACACGTGCGGATGTGGCCGCCATCTGCTTCATGAAATCATGGCCTGCACGGGATTTGTCCGCAGAGCCCACCGCTGATATTTCCACACCTTCAACAGGCTCATCACAAATCCATCCTGGTGCGGCCGTGCCAGGTCCATCCGGGAAAACACAGTCGGCAACTTGTTCTTTTTTACCCCCACAGCCCGTGAGGACTGCCGTCATTGCAACACCTGCAACCAGGTAAGCAGCCTTATTCATATTAATTTCTCCTTTATTTCGAATTCGAAGTGGCTCATTTTTATTCAAGTTAAAACATAGCCGAGTTGTCTGATTTTAGCAAACCCTTTGTAGGCGTAATGCAGAGCCGGTCAGATAAAAAACCAGCCAGTGCTTATGCTATTATCACAGCACAACAACTTGATTCTGGAGTGTCCATTGCAGGACCTTGCACCTAAACTGTGTTTTGTCTTTTTGAGTTTGTTGTACAGCCAGATGTCTTTTTCCAGTGCACCGCTGCTCGCCAGCAACTCATCATTCGAATCCTACAAACAGAATACCGAACGTGAATTTGCACAAGCCAAAGACCAGTTTCGTCTATACAAACAGCAATTGCTGGCTGCCTTCGATGAATATCAGTTCAAGACTGATCAGGTCTGGGGACGCCAGCACCGGGCCAGGCCGAATAAAAAAACCTGGATCAGTTACCAGGGTGACTTGAACCACCGTAGCATTGTCGATTTCGAAAACGGCGTGGTGCGGGTCGAAGTGGCCATAGACAAGGATCGTAAGATCGGTAAACCACAGGCCATCCGTGATCTGGAACACAGCATTCTAACCACCATGAATCTGGGCCAGGACAAGCGCTCCATACTCAAGCTGGCGAAACAGCCAGTAGCCAAACCCAGTGGACCGGCAGTATTGAGTAAACTTATCGCCGATGACCGGGGCCAGCCACTGAGCAAGTCCGACTATAAAACCCAGGCAGCGAATCTTGCGGCGCGAGCCCGAAGCAGCACCATAAAAGGTGAAGATGGCAAATCTCGCCTGCTCTATAGTGCACAATTCAGACTGGTACCTGACCACATCCGTAAACGGGCGAAACAATTTCAGCCCACGGTGAATAAATATGCCGCCGAACAGAAGGTACCGGCAGAACTGGTGTTCGCGATTATCGAAACCGAGAGCATGTTCAACCCGGTGGCCCGCTCGGCGGTACCCGCCTTTGGTTTAATGCAGCTGGTCCCCAGTGCCGGTGCGCTGGAAGCCTACCGCTATCTGTATAACAAAAATAAAATTGTCACTGATCAGTATCTGTACAATCCCAGCAATAACATTCGCCTGGGCGCGGCCTACCTCAACCAGTTGTACTACAAATATATGAAAGACATCAAAGACCCCAAAGCCAGACTCTGGGCCAGCATAGCGGCTTATAACACCGGGCCCAGCAATGTATTTCGTACCTTTGCTGGAAAGTATTCACGCAGTCGTCATGGTAACTGGGGGCGCTGGAAAGCATCAGCTCTGGGGGCAATCAACCGTATGTCATCGGCTCAGGTGTTTGATTTCATGTACCGTAATCTGCCCTACCGGGAAACCCGGCATTACATAAAGAATGTACGCTCACGTATGAACAAATACCAGGCCATATAATAATTAGGAGCAACGCTTAACATGCGAATATACAGCCGGCCCCTGCTGATCTGCCTCAGCCTGTTCAGCCTGTATGCCTGTCAACAGGGGGTGAAAGCCAGCCCCGACTGGATCAACCATCCCGGCTCCGGCGCCGTGGGTTCTGCTACGACCCATGTTAAAGGACGCTATTACCAGGAACAGCTGGCCATTGCCCGAGCCCGCGAACGCCTGGCCGCCCGCTACGGCGCGGAAATCAGCAGTGTGCTCACCATTCGTGAAAAAGTCGTCAATGACCATGCCTATGTCAGCTCTAACAAGGCCGTCTTACAACAAATCAACAGCACCGAAGTAAAAGCTCATGTACGTGAAATCTGGCATAACACGGATAAGGATGTGGTCTGGGTTTGGGTTTATCCGGTAACAGATTAGTTTTAAGTCGTGAGTCGTGAGTCGTGAGTCGTGAGTCGTGAGTCGTGAGTC
>JBLYYN010000037.1:0-26880 GCA_048550535.1 Gammaproteobacteria bacterium | reverse complement strand
GAGCGATTTAAACAGGCTATGCCTGGCCCGTAGGGCGAAGGGCACGACTGCAAGGATTTATGCCCTTTGGGTATGCAGGAGGTAGGACGACTCAGGACGCCTATAGGGATTTATGCCCTTCGGGTATATAGGTGGTAGAGTAATGCAGGACGATGTATAAGGAAATACAAGTGTCTCGTAAGGGTATGGATATCCCGAAGAGACTCAATTACCGAGATAAAGTCGAGGAGCCCGGAGTAATGACGAGTTGGGCGGCGGGGTCTGACAGCTCCTGAACATCCTTTTCTCGCTGCATAAGAACATCCATTTTCAAAACCCACGTAAGTTATTGAATATCGAAGATATAATAATAGGATATAGGCCTGATTGAGGCTTAAATTCCATTTTTTCTGGACGAAATGTGTGTTTTAAGGAAAAACAGTGTAAAGCCTGATTCCTTAAATACAGAGGCAGGGGCAGCTGGTTCTATTTATCATTCCTGTTTTAGTTTAATATCTGATTCGCCTATTGATGGGGTGCTCCTTGTCGGGCGTTTTTAGTGTTCATCAGCAGTCATCATTTGATTTAACCTTGTTATCTTCACGAATCGGGATCGCCCTCAATGATTTCTCAAGTTTTCAAACTGGTACGAGTGCTCAGCTCAGACGTTTCACCCATGCAAATCAGTCTTGGCTTTGCTCTGTCCATGATCATTGGACTGACGCCATTATGGAGTGTACATAATCTTCTGGTTATATTTTTCCTGTTGATACTACGTACTAATATCGCTGCGTTTATGATGGGCTGGGCGTTGTTTACCGGCATGGCGTATCTATTTGATCCCTGGTTCCATGATCTGGGGAGCTTTATTCTGAACTTACCGAGCTTAAATGCACAGTGGACTGATATGTATAATATGCCTTTCTGGCGTATTAGTAATTTTAACAACACCATAGTTATGGGTAGCCTGTCTGCATCCCTGGTTCTTTTTGTTCCATTGCTTATTATCCTTAACATTCTTGTCAGGCAATACCGCAGTAATGTTGTTCAATATCTGAACAAGCAGCGTTGGTTCAAGCTTGTTCAATCCAGAGTGTTCTCCAAAACAGTATCACTGGCCGAATAGGAGAGAGAATATGAAATTAATACGCTGGCCAGGTTTTATTGCTTTTGTAGTTCTGCTTGCTCTGCTGGTAGGGGGCACATTACTTTTTGCAGGCACTATTATCAAGTCAATGGTTGAAACTGGCTTATCCAAAATGAATGGCGCTCGGGTTGATATTGCTGATGTCAACATCGGCTATTCACCCCTGTTTCTAGAGTTGTATGATATCCAGGTAGCCGACCAACAACGCCCTATGCTTAATACTGTTCAAATTGGCAAAGCCATGTTCCGGCTTTCTTTTGCAGACCTGTTGCTGAAGAAAGTTGTAATTGATGAAATGTCGCTCGATAAGGTTGAACTGGAAACGCCACGTACAAAATCCGGCGCCCTGGTCAGGAAGAAAGAAAAAGTTGAGGATAAGGATGAGTCCAGGTTCGCACTTGATATGCCAGATATAGGGCTGCCTGATATCAAGGATGTTTTACAGCTAGAGCCCCTTAAAACCGATCAATTAATTGAAACACTAAATACTGATCTCGATAGCACCAGCCAAAACTGGCAAACAATTCACGATGAGGTGATGAATCGGGCACGTTGGGATGAATATGAAAACAGACATACTAAAATAAAAGAGGAATTCAAAGGCGGGTCTGCACAAAAGCTCGATGCAATGAAAGATTCAAAAGCATTGAAAAAAGACCTGAAGCAGGAAGTAGAAAAAGTGAGACAGGCCAAACAGCAATTTACTACAGACAGCGAACGGCTGGATGCTGAATACAAGCTAGCCATAAATGGGCCTGAAAATGATATTAAGGACATTAAGAAAAAATACAATGTTGATAATCTGAATACATCCAATATTACACAAATGCTATTTGGTGTGCAGGCGGCACAGTATGTAACCACTGCGCAGAAATGGTATCAACGTGTTGAGCCCTATCTTGGTGATGATGAGCCTGAGCCGGAACCCGTTAAACGCAGTCAGGGTGTAGATATTTCATATAAAGAGTTCAATCCCAGGCCCGGGTTTTATGTTGGCAAGGCAACATTGAATGTCAATACGGTTCGTGGTCAGTTTGAGGGCAATATTACGGATATATCATCGAATCAGTCCATCAATAAAATGCCAACACGATTTTTACTGGCTGGGAAGGATGTGCGTAACCGTAAGAGTGAAAAAATCAATGGCGAAATCAATTATATAAATAAAGGCAGGGGTTTTGTCGATGTTAATTACGATATTCAGGCGTATAAAATTACAGATTTTGTTGTAAGCGAAACCAGCAAAGCAGCCATCATTATAGGTAATGGGATAATGAATATGAAATTGCATACAAGATTGCAGTCAGGGCAACTCAAGGGTGAGGCCAATGTTGATTTCAGCAATATGGCATTTAAAGCCAGCAAGGCCGATGTGGATAATTCGTTTATGTCTATGCTGAGTGAATCCTTGGTGGATATTAATCGTTTCAATATTCATACTATTTTTTCTGGGTCTTTCAATGATATGGATATGAAGATTCGGTCAGATCTGGATAACCAGTTAGGTTCACAATTAAAGGTCCGTTTCAAACAAAGTGTGGATCAATTTGAAAATGACTTGCGTGCTAGTATAGAGGCCAGATATCAGTCGTCATTTCAGAAAATTGAATCCAGACGCAAGCAATTACGCGAGTTGAAAAACAAAATTGATGAAAAGGATAATGAACTCAGACATAAACTGAGTGATCTTGAAAGCCGGATTAATCAGCAAACGAACTTGAAGGAGCAGGAGGCCAAATCAAAGGTTGATGATAAGAAAGATACACTGAAGGATAAACTCAAGAGCAAGTTGTTCAATTGATGGCGACTTAATTGTAGTTACCAAACCTGATCTGACACATTGATAAATAGTTTTGGACTTGAGCTGACAATACGCATATGGATTGGATGTCTCTAACTACCCTGGAGCGGCCTTTCTGGCTTTGTAAAAGAAAACGCAAATGAACGCGAATAAACGCCAATATTTTCATAGGTAAACCTAAAGGCGCACCTATATTTTATTGGTTGTTGTTAAATAAGTTATCATCCTGAGTACCTAAATGGCATAAACTTCGCCGAAGGATCTTAACTATCCGGGAAGCTAGATCCTTCGTTGCACTCAGGATGACAGTTATTCAATCATATATTTATTTTCGTTTTTTTTCGACAGGGCCCAACCTGCCTTAAAAGCCATGCCTTGATAACGAACAAGTCCGTAAGCCAGAAGCATCATATACTTGATCAGAGGCTCCCTGGATATATGATAAAATAATAAAAAATTTGCGGTTAGAAACCTTACATATATTCTTATACTGGATATCATTGAGAGTAGAGGAAATTGACATGGACAGAATATTAAATATTACTAATGGCGATTGCGCTGCTGATGTCATGCGACAAGCTGGCATTGCCGGAAAAATTCTACCCTGGCGGGATGTGTTGCATGATGGTCCAGTACCAGAAGGACTTTCACTTGATGCGCTTTCTATGCTCCGAGCACAATTTATTACCGAAAAGGGCTGGGGTGAGCGTGAGGCGATTAAACAGGATTTTATCGCCAGGGATAATGCGCTTAAGGCTTATCCGCAGTATCAAAAAGTCATTCTGTGGTTTGAGCATGATCTTTATGATCAGTTGCAACTGTTACAGATTCTTGACTGGTTTAATCAACAGCATTCACTAGACACCGAACTGACAATGATCTGTGTCGATCAGTACCTTGGGATGTTGTCGCCCGAGCAGATGGTGCAGCTGCATCAGTATGAACAAATGGTGACGGATGAGCAGCTGTCATTAGCGTCAACGGCCTGGAATGCGTATCGATCCTCGACACCGGAAAAATGGTACGCTCTGCTAAAGGCAGATAGCCACGTGCTGCCATACCTGGCGGGGGCTATCAGGCGACAACTGCAGGAATATCCGGATTCTCGTAACGGATTGTCACGCACGGCGCAACAGGCACTTAATATTATTACAAAGGGAGAGTCACGACCAGGCAGGGTGTTTGCACTTTACCAGGAAACCGAACGGCGTAGGTTTATGGGCGATAGCAGTTTCTGGGTAGTGCTGAATGAATTGCTTGAATCGACTCCACCCTTGCTGGCACTTGCCGAGGGTAATAGCCTGAAGTTGCCTTTGCCTGTGTATGCCGATCAGGTGTTGTCAATAACCCCAGAGGGTGAAGCGGTGTTGGCCGGTGACAGCAATTGGCTGGATACCAATGTGCTGGATCACTGGCTTGGCGGTGTGCATTTAACGGCTGAGAATGTCTGCTGTTGGGATAGAGAAAAAGAAGAGATTATTTATTGAACATGAATGGTCTGTCGTTACAGAGTGAGTTGCAGATTGTAAAGTGCATGCCAACTCTGTAGCCTTAGCATAGTGCTCCTGAACCATACTAACAATAAAAAATGAGCGCTTCATAATTCTCCTAACCGTGAATCACAAAGCGCCCATTCAGACATGAGTATTCTGAATTAACTGCTACTAATCATTATTAACGACGTGACCTGTAGCCATCTGACAATGTTTTCATAAAGGCAACGACTGCTTTTTCTTCAGCTTCAGTCAATCCCAGATCACCTAGCTCATCCGTATTCACATTTTCTGCAATTTCCGGTGCAGGCCAGCAATTCTGGGCCAGTGCATCTGCTTCTGTGGTAAAGATGTCGTCACAGGTGGGCTTAACATCACGTGTGTTGTAGAAATTCACAATTCCTTCCAGGGTTTTAAAGTAGCCATTATGGGAATAGGCTTTCACGAATCTGTCATACGGACGTTTATCTACATTACGTAATGTGGGTACTTTATGCTTGCCATAGTTTTCCGCGGCCTTATCTGCATATTCGGGTCTGGTTTCCAGAAAACCACCAAGGCCCTTATCAACCCAGTCGTATCCGTCTGGATTAAAATCAGTTTGTGTATAGAATGGATTTTCTGGGTTTCTAGGTACACCGAGGTTGTCGAAAGTAAAGTCGGTTAGTAGCGGTGCATTACCAGAAACCGTATGACACAGACTGCATTTGGCCTTACCATTAAAAAGCATCAAGCCCTGACGCTCTTCTTCATCTAACTCAACTTTGTTAGCCAGGAAAGCATCATATTTAGAAGAAAATTCATTCACTGCAGATGAATCTTCAAAGGCGGCGATTGACAGAGCAACATTATCGTAAGCCGTATCAACATTGGCTGGGTCACAGCTTTCATCACCCCATACTGAGGTGAATAAGTATGAATAATGGCCATTGCATATACGCTCAATTACATCCGATGGCGCGTCCAGAGCCTGCTCAAGTGGATTGAGAAATGGACCCTGTGCCTGATCCGCTGCAGGGTTGCCCAGCTTCTCACCAGTGGCTCGGCCATCCCAGAAGTTACCACCTACAAATAATCCTTCTCGCTCCCAATAGTGAAAAATTGGGCTTAGTGTCGCATATGCGGCGCTAGGCGGTTTACGATTACCAAATCGTCCCGCAATAGATCCTTCATACGCAGCACCATGTGCATTAATAAAACTCAATGGCCCAGTCCAGCCAACACTTTTTCCATGGCATGAAGCACAAGACTGATTCGCATTTACAGACAGTTGCATGTCAAAAAATATACGCTTTCCTAATTTTTCTATCCCCGATAGTGGTCTTTCTTTTCCCGGCTTAGATCCTGCGTAAGAGGTAGAAGAAAATATGAGAAATATGATTGTAGTTAGGGCGGTAATAGGTGTAATTATTTTTTTGATCATTTTATTTCCTCACTGTTTATTATTGAGTGGATAGTGAAGCATATCCGCAGAAACAAGGGTGATTCTAAACAACGAGGTCAGCGTAAAATTAACTATTCGAGTAGTAAATAGGTATTAATCCTAAATCCCATATTCTCTTGTTAATCTTAATTGACAGCACTAAGTTAGTGCTTTTTTTGATCCCATTTCGAAAAGTTAACCAATCAGATTAAAAGGGGTGAGCAATAAAGTCTACCCCTGTTTTACGTTATTTACTGAACTAAAATAAACTCAATAACAACTGGCTTATCATCTGATGTGCGATAGGCATCCGCGTTATAAAGCTCTGACAATTGATTAGCTTTTTTCAATTTATAATCCAGTGCTCCTGGCGCATCTGCATTGATATGCCATTCACTGATGACTTCTTGTTGGTCTTTATGACAGCACTGAGTTAGTGCATTTTTGGTGGTGTTTAGAAAAGTTAACAGTTCAGAATAAAATAGGTGAGTAATAAAGTCCACCCCTGTTTTACGTTATTTACTGAACTAAATTAAACTCAATAACAACTGGGTCATGATCGGATGCGCGATAGGCGTCCGTGCTATAAAGTCCTGATAACAGATTAGCTGTTTTCTACTTATAATCCAGTGCTCCTGGCTCATCTGCATTGATAGGCCATTCACTGACGCCTTCTTGTTAATCTTATATGGCAGCACTGAGTTAGTGCATTTTTTTATCCTATTTCGAAAAGTTAACAGGTCAGAATAAAATGGGTGGGCAATAAAGTCCACCCCTGTTTTACGTTATTTACTGAACTAAATTAAACTCAATAACAACTGGGTCATGATCGGATGCGCGATAGGCATCCGCGTTATAAAATTCTGACAACTGATTGTCTGTTTTAAACTCTTCATTATAATCCAGTGCTCCTGGCTCATCTGCATTGATATGCCATTCGCTGACGCCAGTTACCTGAGAAGCCAGTGAGGCGTTAGCCAGTGCATGATCCAGATAACCTGCCTGTCCCTGGAAAACATACGAATAAGCCTCAGGCCCAACCAGCGCTTCAATTAAATTAGTATAGCCTGATGTTGTAATTGCTGTGATTGGGTCTTCTTTTGCATATGCATTTAAATCACCAATGATCAGCCGATTACTGTCAGCACTATTTGTTGGATCTGTGGCCAGCCAGTCAACCAGAGCATTGGCAGCGTCTGTACGTGTCTGGTTACAGTTGCCCTGACCATCACCGGTATCTGGGTCACCAATCATGGCACAGCTTGATCCTTTTGATTTAAGATGATTTACAGCAATGGTGAGTTGACCATTTGAGCTAATTTCTTTGAAGGTTTGAGCCAGGGCTGGACGATTTTTCTGGTCATTGAATCGTGAATCAACCGATGAATTTAATATCATGGCATTGCCCACGGTCTGCACAGTTTCCATTCGATAAATAAAACCAATTGCATCTATCACTGCACCACCATTAAGTAAAGTCAGCGCATCATTGCCATTAAACCAGCTACCTCCAGTGGTTTGATCTGCCTGGTTTAAAATGACCGCATCTGCTGAACCGTGCGCTATAACAAATACATCGCCACTGGCAAGCGCACCGATCAGGTTTATGGTTCTGCCTGGAGTTGTGCTGCCATTAAAATAAAACTGTACTTCATAGGAAGAAAGCTCGAGCGTGGTAGCTGTAGCATTATATATTTCAAGTGCTTTGTTGTAGCTGCTGCCTTCGATATATTCTGAAATATACAAATCTGGATTTGCGCTGACAGTGCCAGGCAGGCAAAAGGATAATGCCACCATGGATGACAATAGAAATTTATTCATTTGTTAAATCCTCGAGGAATAAAAATTATATGGATGAGAAATAATGATCGAGTCGATCTTCAACAAACAACAGCAAAAGACAGGTAAAAGTGTTAGCTGTAATTTACATAGTGGGTCAGCTGTAATTTAGAACGTACTTAAGAGATCTGGCGTAATGTAAAAAAGATAAGTGACAAAAGCGTGTATGCCTGGTGAAGGAATCATCAACTGAACATGATGTTTTGATTACATTGATAGAACGATATTTATTCCTATAGTGAAATATAATGGGGGCGGGCCAGGGTGAGGTATTGAATGGCAGAAAAAAAGTAGTTAAATTTAGGGTAAATACCGGCCTGAAAGCCACTTTTTATGGGTGAGATGACTGTCTTTAGCTTAACAGTAGCAGATCAACGCACGCGATCTCGATTGAAAATTAACTAGTCTATGTGAAAACAAAGGATTAGAATACGCAGGCTAAAGTTAATAGCCGGGTCAGAGAATTTATGCCCTTGGGTACAATGGTTGCTAATATTAGGCGATAGAGTACCCAGGGGCAAAAAATATCTGAATCCTGTTTTCACTGAACAAGGCATAGTAAGTGTTTGACATGCTTTACAATATACGGTTGCCGGGTCAATAGTTGAACCATGAAAATAGTGAGCCTGTTCATCATCTTGTGCTGGTCCCCTGTCGTTTTTGGGGTGGAAGACGCAGTTCCAGAAACCTATGTTTCGGCGAAATCGATCCGCGAAAATGCCAGTCGAGTCAATCTCAAATTACGTTCCCACGCTGCCATTGTGTTTGATGAGCATGACAACGAAGTTATTATGGCACGTAATGCGGAGCAGGTTGTACCGGTCGCCTCACTCAGTAAGTTAATGACGGCCATGGTGATGCTTGATGCTAAGCTGGATATGGATGATGTGATCACCATCAGTAAGGATGACAAAGATCGGATACGCTATTCCAAATCGCGGCTGCGAAAAGGCATGGCAATCACGCGCAAGGATTTACTGCTGATTTCCTTAGTGGCTTCAGAGAATCGTGCCGCCAATGCTCTGGCTCGCACCTATCCGGGCGGCAGCAATGAGTTTGTCAAGGATATGAATCTCAAGGCGCAGAGTCTTGGATTAACAAAAACCCGTTTTGTCGATCCGGCCGGCCTGGGCAATGACAATGTATCCACGGCACTTGAATTGCTGCAAATCGTTAAAGCCGCGAGTGAATACCCGGTTATTCGAGAATTCACCACCCAAACCAGGCAAAGCATTACAGATTTAAAGAACCAGCACGAAATCAGTTTCGGTAATACCAACCGCTTGCTGAAGCGGGATTCCTGGTCAATTCGTTTGAGTAAGACTGGTTTTACCCGAGATGCCGGGAATTGTTTGGTGATGCAAACCAAAATCAATGCCAGGCCGGTCATTATCGTCCTACTAGAGTCCTGGGGTAAACTGAGTAAATATGGCGACTCAAACCGTATTAGGAAATGGCTGACGAAGACAGAGCATTTGGTCATGAATTAAATTTGAATGGGCTGTGGCAGCCATGGTTCCAATAAAGTAACAATAACAAATTTTAGGCCAGGTATAGTTTTATGAGGCGGGAAAAACTTTTCAGTAATGATGGATTTTATCCCTTCATCGTTGAAAGTAATGTGCTATTACACCGTGAGGCGATTGACCTGGGGCGCCAGATGTTTGAGCGCTTGTTGCAAACGCAGACGCCAGATCGACCTGTGTCTGTTCTTGATCTGGCATGTGGTGGCGAACCTGTAGTGATCGCGAAAATTATGGATAGTTTCCAGGATCGGTGTTTTCACTATACAGGTATTGATATTAATCCTGACCAGGTCGAGCTTGCTCGATCCGTATTTACATTCCCTGACAACGTGGCCGAGGTTCAGTTTATTGAAGCTAATGCCTGGGATGTTCGCGCTGCCGAACCAGACCGTAAGTATGATGTGATATTCATGGGCTTGAACCTGCACCATGGTACACCGGAAGAAATATATTACCTGGCGACTCGGATCTATGATCTGTTGGAATATGACGGGATATTTATTAATCACGATTGCTTTCGCCCGGATGACCAGCCCTACCTGAGAAGACCTGATTGCCATCCCCAGAATCCCCATGAGTCCTTTCAGCTGTTGGACCAGGATATACTGGCATCCATCAGCCAGCCATCGTTTAGCATCAATGAAATTCATGGCGGCACTACCGAGCCTGGTTGGCGCATCCGATACAGGCAGAGCCTAAGCACCACGGCCACTAAACGTGGCGGTGATAGAGCCGGTATCGAATCAATGGATCAACACGTAAAACTGCGAGATTATCCCATCTCGCAGCAAGAGTTCCGCAAAATATTTGAGTCCCTGGGCTTTAAGGTTAACACCCTGCGTTATAACACCAAAGACCCGCTGGGAGAGTTTATCGCGATGGCCGTTGCGACCAGGCACAGTGTGTAATTGACTGCACGACAAGCACTAGAAAAAACTCAGCGAGATATTTGGGATGAGCCCCATGATCTATTAAATATTTTATAAATATACATGTATGCACTTGATATTCACCCATAGTTTTTTCTACAACTGGGCTCAAACCACTGTTTTCATTAATATCCTGAACCCTTGAGTTCTGATACGATAAACCATTATAAAACTTTGCAGTGATGACCTGATGCTCCCCATCGTTTCGGTAAACAATCTGTCAAAAACCTACGCCAGTGGTTTCCAGGCCCTGAACAAGGTGAACCTGGATATTCAGCCGGGCGAGATTCTGGCGCTGCTCGGGCCCAATGGGGCAGGCAAGACCACGTTGATCTCGATTATCTGCGGCATTGTGAATGCCAGTACAGGTTCGGTGACGGTTGATGGCCATGACATAGTGGCGGACTACCGGATAACCCGTAGCCTGATTGGACTGGTACCACAGGAACTCACACTCGGTTCCTTCGAGACGGTGTGGCACACCCTGTGTTTTAGTCGCGGTCTGTTCGGCAAGCAACCGGATGCCAGCCACCTTGAGCAGGTGCTCAGGGACCTGTCGTTGTGGGAGAAGAAAGATAGTCTGCTCATGGCCCTGTCGGGTGGTATGAAACGGCGGGTGCTGATTGGTAAGGCTCTGGCCCATGAACCGATGGTGCTGTTTCTGGATGAACCCACGGCGGGCGTGGATGTGGAGCTGCGTAAGGATATGTGGACACTGGTGCGGCAGCTGCGTGCTTCGGGGGTGACCATTATTCTCACTACCCACTATATCGAAGAGGCCGAGGCCATCGCCGACCGGGTGGGGGTGATTAATCAGGGTGAGCTGCTGCTGGTGGATGATAAAGAGGCCTTGATGCACAAGCTGGGCAAGCGCCAGCTGGTGGTCGAACTTGAAACGGTCCTCGAGGACTTGCCCGAGGCGCTGTCCCCCTGGGCACTGGAGCTGACGGCACAGGGTGAGCAGCTGACCTATACTTACGATCCACACAAAACCCACACCGGTATTCACCAACTGTTACAGGCCATTCGTGACGCCGGCCTGATGATTAAGGATGTGCATACCACCAAGACCTCACTGGAAGAAATCTTTGTTAACCTGGTAAAAACACGAGCATGAATACTTACGCCATACGAGTCATCTACAAATATGAAATGATGCGCGCGTTTGAAACCGTGGCGCAGAGTTTTGCCTCACCGGTACTGTCCACGGTGCTGTACTTTGTGGTGTTTGGCTCGGCGATCGGTTCGCGTATCGAGTCGGTGGGCGGTGTGTCCTATGGCTCCTTCATTGTGCCCGGTCTGATGATGCTGGCGGTTCTCACCCAGAGTCTTGCCAATGCCTCCTTCGGGATTTTCTTTCCCAAGTTCACCGGTCAGATCTATGAGCTGCTGTCAGCGCCAGTGTCCTTTGTGGAAATTCTGATTGGTTACGTGGGGGCGGCAGCGACCAAGTCGTTTATTATCGGCCTGATCATTCTGGCCACCGCCGGCTTATTTGTGCCCCTGGAGATCGCCCATCCGTGGTGGATGCTGAGCTTTCTGATCCTCACCTGTCTTTCGTTCAGTCTGTTTGGATTCATTATCGGCTTATGGGCCACCGATTTCGAAAAGCTGCAGCTCATCCCGCTGCTGGTGATTACCCCTCTGGTATTTCTGGGCGGCACTTTCTATTCGATCGACATGCTGCCACCGGCCTGGCAGACCGTCACTCTGTTCAACCCGGTGGTCTATCTGATCAGCGGTTTTCGCTGGAGCTTTTTTGAAGTGGCTGACGTGAGTGTGGCATTGAGTCTGATCATGGTGCTGGCCTTCCTCGGCATCGGCCTGGTTACCGTATGGTGGATGTTTAAAACCGGTTACCGTCTCAAACAGTAAAAGCACGGCTTGTTCACGAATAAGTGGGGCAGATCAGAATGGCACTTACTTAAGCTTGTTTCACGTTAATTTTCGTTCATTCGTTTTTGATTCTGGTCGGTGTGATATTGATGGTTGAAGGTTTTGATGTTCATGTGCCCAAGCATATATCTATTTTGCGATGGCTTTTTCTGTCAGTGTGGAAATGCTTAATCTGCGTATGCGCAAAAGACTTGCCAATCCGGTGCAAACTGCACAAACCAATAACAGAACAGGAATTGAAGTAGCCAGGGGCAGGTCATGCATTTTGCCTTTAGTAGTAGAGATGCTAGCAAAGCACAGGGCCTGGCCACAGTCTGCTACTCATAAGAATGCGTGTTATGCCGCACAGGGCGCATCATTCAATACCTTGTATAGCCAATTATATGATACTAATATGTGTGCAACAAAAAACCGGAACTTTACATTTTGAACAGCAGATATGAACAAAACAAATAACACCCAGTTGATTGAATTTCTTAATTCCCAAAATCGCCCTGAAGGTACATTAAATTACCATCAGTTACAGGGCTTTTTATTTGCGATTTGCTGCTCTCCAGAATTAATAAAACCTTCTGACTGGTTGCCGTTTATCTTTGATGAACAAGATGCAAACTATGTCAGTATAGAACAGGCTCAGTCGATTACTCAGGCATTGATGGCATTGTATAACGAAATTAACCAGGAGCTAATTGAGGCTGAGGTGAAGTTGCCGGATGATATTCTGATTAAAGAAACGGCAATGGATAATGTGGGCGAGGATGCGCCCGTGGGACAATGGTCAAGCGGTTTTAGTATGGGGCACAACTGGTTAGTTGAGTTATGGGATCATTACATCCCCGATTCACTTGAACAGGAACTTAGCAGTTGTTTAATGATTTTGAGTCTGTTTTCCAGTCGTAAACTGGCGCAAGCTTTTGCCTCAGCCAGTCAGAAGTCACTGGATGAGTATGTTGCTATGGCACAGTCTATGTTTGATGGGGCAATGCATATTTATGCGCATATTGCCTATAGTATTCAGTCTGCACTGGCGCAACAGGCACAATCGCAACAACCTGTTGTACATGATGATAAGGTAGGGCGTAATGATCCCTGTCCTTGTGGCAGTGGTAAAAAATATAAGAAATGTTGTTTGCATTAATGGACTTGCTGAGGAAATGGCGAGCAACCTGGTGCGACTCGGTTGAAAACAATTAAGTACTTTATTTTGTATCACTGTAGTCAATAAACTTGAATCACAACACCCAATAACGAGTCATAAGCAGCATGGAAATCTGGCAGATCATTTTATTAACTATTGTGGGTGTGCTGTCCGGCTGGTTGAATGTCATGGCGGGTGGGGGCTCGCTGCTGTCGGTACCGGTGATGTTGTTTATGGATATACCCGCGCCGGTAGCTAATGGTACCAATCGTATTGCTATCCTGGCACAGAATATTACCGCGGTGTATACCTTTTTCCATAAAGGATTTTCAGACTTCAGGCTGAGTCTGAGCTTGTCCTTGATGGCCAGCCTGGGTGCGCTGGCTGGAGCCTGGATCGGTGTGCAGATTGATGGCGTGTGGTTTGACCGCTTACTGGCGGCGGTGATGATCGGTGTCATGATCCTGATGGCGACGGGGCATAAGATTCGGCATAAAGTTGATGACCAGGAAAAACCTAAAAACCTGTTGCTGGGTCACCTGTTGATGATAGTGGCGGGTTTCTGGGGCGGTATGATCCAGATTGGCGTGGGTTTTATCCTGATGCCTATATTGCACCGGGTGATGGGATTTGGTCTGGTGCGCGTCAACATGTACAAGGTGTTCATTGTACTGAGTTATACCATTGTTGCCCTGACTATTTTTGCCTCACAGTTGCAATTGATGTGGTGGGCCGGTCTGGGGCTGGCACTGGGTAATTCCATTGGTGGTTGGTACGGTGCTCACACCACTATACATAAAGGTGAGGCCTGGATACGAGGGGTATTTTTTGTCACCCTGACGGCCTTTGTGATTAAACTGTTGTTCTTCTAGTAGAATAACAGAGTGACAGGGAGTATTGCCCCTGGCGACATACTGGTCTAATTTTGGAGCTGTGATGATGGAAACACTCGTGAGCACTGAATGGCTGAGCCAGCATCTCGAGGACCCGGATCTGGTGTTGCTCGACTGCACTGTATGCACCATACCGGAAGATGACGGTGGTTTTCATAATGTTAGTGGCCGCCCGGACTATGATGTGGGGCATATCCCGAAGGCAGGGTTCGCTGATCTTAAGGGTGAGCTTTGTGATCTTAACAACCCGATCGAGTTCTCCATGCCTACCCCTGAGCAGTTCTGTTCTGCGATGGGGGCGCTGGGTGTGGGTGATGATTCTCGGCTTGTGCTTTATGATACGAATTATACGGCATGGGCGGCCCGAGTCTGGTGGATGCTGCGCTGGGTCGGCTTCGACAAGGCTGCGATTCTCGATGGGGGTCTTGGTGCCTGGGCGGCAGAAGGTCGACCCCTGTCTCTCGAGCCCGTCACCCGGCCAGGGAAACAGTTAACCCCCGCACCTCGACCGGAACTGATCGCAGACCGACATGAAGTGCTAGCCAGTCTTGACGATGATGAAGTCACCCTGATCGATACCCTGCCTGAGGAATTTTACCGCGGAGACATGACCATCTACGCACGACCCGGTCATATCCCCGGTGCAGTAAACATCAACGGGCTTAAGTTACTGGATAACACCGGCCGTTTCCGCTCGAACGATGAATTGGCTGCCATGCACAATATAGACCCTGATGCTCGCATCATTACCTACTGTGGTGGCGGTATCGTAGCGTCTTCCAATGCCTTCATTATGACCCGGCTCGGCTTCAGCAACGTCGCAGTGTATACTGCCTCACTCCAGGAATGGGCTGCCGATCCTGCTATGCCGATGGTTGTCGATAAATAAAGATATAAACAGCTAGCTGACAATTGAGAGTTATTAAGGTTAGAATTTTGTCACTAAGCCCTTTACATTTGTTAACTACTATTAGTTCCTGCTCGATTTACTGAAACAGCAGATATTTCAAATTATTTAAAAACCAGTCGTATGGGAGGGCCGGTCATGATTAAATTAACATATACACTCAACACTTTATTGCTATTTTCAGGCCTTTTCATCAATCATGCCTGGGCTCATGATATTGAAACTCATTATGACCGTATTCACTTAAGCGTTAGCGCTACTGCACAAGTCGAAAACGATACTATGGTGGCAACTGTATATGCCATAGAAGAGGGTAGTGATGCCGCTGAGCTTTCAACTACCGTTAACAAACGAATTCGCCAGGGACTTGATCGGGTAAAAAAACATCCTGAGATAAAACATCAGACGAATAGCTATATCACCAACCCGGTTTACAGCAATAATAAGATAAAAGGCTGGCGAGTGAGCCAGAGTTTGCGGCTGGAAAGCCAGGATATGACAATAATGAGTGATGTACTGGGAAAGCTTCAGCGTGAATTGGCTTTGCAATCTATACAGTTTACGATTTCACCAGACAGCAAAAATAAACAGGATGAGAAACTCATCGACAAAGCGCTGGAATCCTTTGCTAATCGTGCGCAGCAGGTGGTTAAGAAACTGGGCCGTAAAAATTATAAGATAGTCGATATCAACATATCCACTTCGGGAACAGGAGGTGTTCCTCCTCAATACCAGATGCGAGCTATGGCAATGGATATGGTGGAAAGTAAACCGGCTATTTCTGCCGGGGAGCAAATGGTCAGCGTAACGGTGAACGGTAATATTGAGCTGGAATGATTCGGTAAGGGTTTTTTTAGCATTTCAGGGCAAGGCGACAAATGATTGTCATCGTTAATCATGAAGTCGGCGCTGCAAAAGCTCAGGCACGATTAGTATAATACAAAAATTGGTTCTGTTTACAGCGTTGTAACAAATATGACAACACGATCTTTACATTCAATATATCAACTTAAGGTAACACTTAAGGGAATTCGACCGCCAATATGGCGTAGATTGCTTATTGCAAGTACAGATAACCTTGAACATCTCCATGTTGCGATACAAATTGTGATGGGCTGGAGTAATACCCATTTACATGAATTTACAGTAGGTCGTAATCGTTATGGTGTGCCTGATGTGGATTATGCTGCTGGTGTTCATGACGAGACTGATTATAGACTGGATCAGCTTTTTAAAAAGGAAAAGGATAAGTTGAATTATATTTATGATTTTGGTGATGGTTGGCAACATGAGGTGTTGCTTGAAAAAATTCTGCCCTATGAACATGATGCTATTTTACCTGTGTGCATTAAAGGCAAGCGAGCCTGCCCACCTGACGATGTCGGTGGAGTAGGGGGTTATGAGTTGTTTCTGGAAACTATAGCCGACCCTTCAGATGCGGAATATGAAAGCATGCTGGAGTGGATTGGTGGTGATTTTGATTCAGAACATTTTGATTTGGCGCAAACGAATGATTTATTACGTGACTATTGTGATATAGCAGATAATGAGTCACTTGCTGCGGCTGATATTGACGTCAATGCAGCGAGTAATATGTTTTCGGATTTAACCGAAAATGAAATCAAGTTTTTAGAGAAATTTTTAGTTGAGCGAATTAGCGACGATGTGAGTTCAGAAGGGAAAGACGAGGGTATACTTGATGTTTCTGAACTGGATGGCTTTTTTACTGCAATTGTTAGTGGGCCAGTAGTTATTCATCCATCGCAATGGTTGATGGCGGTGTGGGGTGATTTTGAGCCAGTATGGGAAAGTGAGAAGCAATTTGAAATTGTTTTTTCGTTAATGCTACGACTTATGAACAGTATTGCCTCAACCCTAATAGAACAACCGGACAATTACGGTCCACTTTTCCATGAGAAGAAGATTAAGGGTAAGCTTTATATCATTGTCGATGAATGGTGTGAAGGTTTTCGGCGGGGTGTGTCATTGGCACCTGAGCAGTGGGAAAATGCTGGAGGTGAGATGATGATGTTACTTATGCCTATATATGCCTTTACCGTTGCAACAGACTGGCGTGGGCACGAATTTATAGATGAGGAAATTAAAAATCTGCACGATGCTATTGTTCTCAATGTGCTTGATATTCATACTTATTGGTTTTCGCGGAGGGATGAGCCTGCTCCAGTCATGGAGCCGGTACGTCACACAGAGCCACATATTGGTCGAAATGACCCTTGCCCATGTGGTAGTGGAAAGAAATATAAAAAATGCTGCTTGCATTAACTACAGGAAAATCAGGGTCGGAAATTGGAGTCAGCGAAATTTGGTGTAAATTAGGTGTCAGAGTTAAAACTGGAAATCGAAATAAAGGATTAGTGGGATTAAATAATGATCAGAATGGTGTATATAGTTTGACAGCAGCGGCTGTAATTACTTAATCGTTAATACTCAAAACTGAATGCAGATGGATTAATTATGAAAGATTTAAAGCTCGAATTAAAAACACCGGATGCAGTAGAAGCGGCCTATTACGAAGCCTTTAATCATTGCGATAAGCAGGTCATGGCAACGCTGTGGTCCGATGGGGATGTGGTTTGTGTTCACCCAGGTTCCGGGGCCATTGTTGGGCATGCGGCAGTGATACGCAGTTGGGAACATATTTTTCTTAATGCCCAAATGCCAGAGATACATATTAGTGTGACCAAGAAAACTGTGGTAGATGGCCTGGCGGTGCATCTGCTTACCGAGGCGATTTCAACCGGTAATGAGACCTCTGCGCTGGTGTTTGTCACCAACGTCTATCAGAAATTCGACAATGGCTGGCTAATGATTGAGCATCATGGATCGGTGGTACAGAGGCAGCAACAAGAGAACAGGCTGCAATAGAGAAAACTAGACTTGATCTAACACTTTGTAAAATGAGTTCGTACAATGTCTGACAGTATTGAATGAACAAGTCACCAAACACCCTGAACCGGTTGTTCAAAAGCAATTGTCCGCAAATGAACGCAAATAAAAACAAAAGCATCTTTGTGTTGTGCGCCTTAAGCGCACAAATACAACATTAGCGTTCATTTGCGTTCATTTGCGTTCATTTGCGGACTTATATTGTGTGTTCACAAACGACTGCTTCTGGCTAATCTGAGACACGCGAAGTGTCAGGTATTCCTGGAACTTGATGTTGACTGTGTCATAACAAATCCAGACTTCTACAGTTTATACTAAGCTGACATTAACTCAATTTACGTACTCTATATTTTTTAGCTTTAATTTTCCCTTCGGATAGTATTTTTAAGGCCTGTTTAGCAATAGATCGCTCCACAGCTACATAGGCGATAGTATCAAATATATCTATTTTCCCAATTTGTTTGCCGGGTAGCGCTTTATTAGCTGTGAGTGCACCTAACAGGTCACCGGCACGTATTTTATTTTTTCGACCAGCATTGATGCATAGCGTTACCATCGGTGGGCTTAGCTTAAAGTTTTCACGTAATTTCAGGGTTGCGGTGCTATCGATGCGTGCCGGTGATTTCTGATATTCTTCTATGGCATTTAGTTTTGGCGCTTCAGATGGCATAAATAGACTTAAAGCCAGGCCTTCATTGCCGGCTCGGCCTGTTCTGCCTATACGGTGAATGTATATTTCGGGGTCGGGTGAAAGTTCGTAGTTTATAACGGCATTCAAATCTTTAATATCGAGTCCGCGTGCAGCAACGTCTGTGGCGATAAGCACAGAGCTGCTTTTATTGGCGAATTGTACCAGCACTCTGTCGCGATCCTTCTGTTCCAGGTCGCCGTGTAGGGCAACAGCATGTATACCCTGTTGCCACAGCTCTTCCGCCAGTTCCTGACATTGTTGTTTGCGGTTGCAGAAAACCAGGCTGTGTTGCGGTCTGAACTGGTGTAATAGTGCGACCAATATCCTGGTTCTATCCCCTTTTTGTATTTCATAAAAAATTTGCTTAATTATTTTGCTGTCATGCAGGCTTTCAACTTTAACGCCTATTGGGTCTTTTTGTATGGTCTTGCTGATGTTTATTATTTCATCAGGGTAGGTCGCTGAAAACAGCAGGGTTTGTCTGTGCTCGGGTGTTTTATCAATAATACGCATGATGTCATCATAAAAGCCCATATCCAGCATGCGGTCGGCTTCATCCAGCACCAGCGTATTTAAATGGTTCAGCTTTAATGAGCCTTTTTCCAGGTGTTTGAGTATTCTGCCCGGTGTGCCAACTACAATGTGAGCTTGATGCTCGAGTGAGGCGAATTGTGGCCCAATGGGTTTGCCACCGCATAAACTTATAATTTTGGTATTGGGTATAGCGCGCGCCAGGCGTCGTAGTTCTTTGCTGACCTGGTCGGCAAGTTCTCGGGTAGGGCAGAGTATTAATCCCTGGGTCTCATAGTTTTGTGAATTTAGATTGTGTAACAGGCCAATGCCAAAAGCCGCTGTTTTACCACTGCCGGTTTTGGCCTGTGCCAGAACATCTTTACCCGCCAGCACCTCGGGCAGGGATTGAGCCTGAATAGCGGTCATTGTGAGGTATTCAAGTGATTTAAGATTACTTAAAAATTCTGCAGACAGGGGAAGTGACGAAAATGCGATTTGGGCCATGAAATAAGTCTTATGTCACCAGTGGTATTGATCGTGGGGGAATGATATCACTAATGCTGTGAACTCAATAATCCAAATGCGCTAAATAATCGCTAATTATCCTGTACAGGCCGGAATGCCACTAAGTTATGATATTCAATACTGCCTGTTAACTGCTTTAGCCTGTTCTGTCGAGGCTTTACAGCAGGCCTGCTGCATGTTAAAAGTTTAACTGAGTGCTGCTCCAGACGAATCAGAATGACTCTTATTTAAGCGCTTAGCGTGATAATGCTGTCATTCCCGCTTGCCGTTAGCGAAGATCTGGCATCTGGGTTCAGTGGATTCCGGCTCAGATGTATAGCGGAATGATGCATTAGATTAAGTAAACCCTGATATGTCATCCTGCCTGCTCGACAGGCTAAGGCTGGGCTCTGTGGAAGGATCTTAAATGCCTGATATTTAACTACTCTCAGGGACATTAGGCACAGACAAGATTATTAAAAACCATAATTAATTTTATGGGGTACAGCCATTGAATAGAGGGTTTCTGATTCAAACATGGCTGGTATATACTAAATGAGTCCAGGCTTTTTTATGCCAGGCCCGGGCCTGGAGATGTCGGACTTTTAATAAAAAATAATCGTGGTTTGCAGCTGATGCTGGTCGCAGACTTTTAGAATATTACGCTTATTTCTGCTATATATAAATAAACAGCCCTGAAGATCCACTGCTATTGTAGATACTGGAGTTCAGTATGAATTAGTCTTACGCGGTGTGTCTGGTGATATTTTTTAACCGATTCCATCAGTGCATGGGATGACACTGAAAATATTTCGTTAACCCATAATTCGGAAGACTATCAATGGTTACTATAGAAGAATTCATGACGTCAAAACCCTATACCTTGCGTGAAACTGACCTGGTTTCTGATGCATGGCGGATAATGACGGAAAAAAATATACGTCATATCCCTGTCACTGATAGCGATAATCAATTGCTTGGGCTGGTCACGCAGAGAGATGTGCTTGCGGCCACAGGACCTGTGCTGATTGAGCAAGATGATAAGGCGTCGCATGTTGATGGCCAGGATATCGAACTATCAGAAATCATGATTCGAAAAGTAAAGGTCATTCATAAAGATGAGCCATTGCGTGAGGCAGCGGTGTATATGCAGTCACATAAGTACGGCTGTTTGCCGGTTGTGTCAGACCAGGGCCTGACCGGAATCATCACAGACAGTGATTTTGTGTCCATCGCTATAAATTTACTTGAGCAGGTGGAACTCTCGGAACAAAATTACGATGAAGAAGATGTGTTTGATGAGCTGTAAATAAAAATGTGGCTTGAGTAGTAGATGGAGGAGCAGAGTGGTTAACGGTTGACATGCCTATTATATTACTGATTATTATTATTTTAATTATATTGTTTGTGTTGTTGGGGATTAAGTTTCAAGCTAAACGTAATCGTGAAAGATTGAAGGCGGCTACATTTAATCCGGCTTGGGTTTTAATTTTGCAGAAAAATCTCGCTCTGTATAATAAATTGCCTGATACGCTCAAGCGCAAGCTCCATGGTTTAATCAATGTGTTTGTACATGAAAAAACCTTCAGTGGTTATAATGGATTACAAATAAACGATGAAATAAAAGTAACCATTGCATCTCAGGCATGTATGTTATTGCTTAATCGTGACGATGATATTTATCCCTCCTTGCATAATATATTTGTCTATCCCAGTGCATTTAAATCCATGCAAACTACATCAGATGGCATGCTTGAAACTATCGAAGAAACGGTGCGTATTGGTGAGTCATGGCAACTGGGACGTGTTGTTTTGTCCTGGCATCATTCAAAACAGGGGGCTATGGACGAAGCTGATGGTCAGAATGTGGTATATCATGAATTTGCTCATCAACTGGATCATGAGGATGGCGCTATCGATGGAACACCTGTGTTGTATTCGGCAGAAAATTATGAGCAGTGGACACAGGTATTCAGCCAGGAATATACCCGTCTTCGGCAGAAAGTATACGCCAATAAAAATACCTTAATAGATGCTTATGGCGCGGTGTCTGAGGGTGAGTTTTTTGCTGTGGTTACCGAGTTGTTTTTTGAGCGCCCTCAATTATTAGAGAAAGAGCATCCTGAGCTGTATGAAGCATTAAGAAACTTCTATTGCCTGAATCCGCTGGAGTGGTTTTAGATTCTGCCGGCCATCCAACGCGGTATATTTAAAGGGTTATTAATTCAACTACCGGGTTGTCAGGTTGTTACAGTTTGTCTCTGTAATCCGTGATGCGGCGATAAAGGCAATGATAGCAAAAACTAACATGAGTAACATGGCGTGCTGGTAATTTTGCCAGCTATACAGGTTAATGCCATTAGCGGTTTGGCCATCCCAGCCAAGATCGAGCACCCAGCCAAATAGCGGCTGCATGATGGCCGCGCCCAGAAAAAGCCCGGTATTGACCAGGCTAATCGCCATGCCGGAGAGTGCCGGTTGTGTGACTTCTTTGGCGCAGGGGTAAGTTAAAACAAAGCCGCCACTGGTAATACCAATAAGCATAAATAAAAACAGCGCAAGTATTCCCGGTTGCCACGGGATATAAATCAATGCCAGCCAGGCCAGCGTGTAGATACCGGCGCTGATGAGTATGACCGGTTTACGTAAACCCATGCGATCAGAAATCCAGCCGGCCAGGAAAGTACCCACAGCCAGGCTGATTAATGTAACGGTGGTATACAACGAAGCCTGGTCACGACTGAGTTGAAAACTGTCCCTGAGTAAGGGGATGCCCCACAGGCCGGCAAATGCAAATAAACCACCGGCCATACCGAAGTTAATCCAGAACCCCGGCCAGACCGTGATGTTCCTGAATACTTTGACCAGGTCTTTAATCCAGTGTTGATGGCGTTCTGCATGAGCAGCCATGCCATCCATTTCTCGTACCGATGGGAAGCCGGCATCTTCAGGCCGGTTCCGGACAAAGGCTAATGTTAAAACAGCCAGTCCAAGTGACAGCATGCCAATGGCGATGAAAATTTCCCGCCATGTCCAGATATTCAGCAACATGGATAAGGGTTTAGCGGCCAATATCGAGCCGAGGTTGCCCATTAAAATAGTGAAACCGGACACCAGTCCATAAATCCGTTCCCTGAACCAGACCGTATTGTTTTTCATTAAGCCAACAAAAATAACGGAGACTCCGAGACCGACCATAAACCGGCCGAATGACGCCAGCTCAATGGTTTCTGCTGTGGCAAACACGATGGAGCCAATGCCTGCAATAAAATTGCCGACTGTTACCGAAATACGATTACCGAGTGTATCAGCCAGTACCCCGGCAGGGATTTGCATGAGCGCATAGATATAATAATACATGGCTGCCAGCGAACCCAGGGTGGTAGCTGAGGTAAGGAAGCTGGCCATGAGTTCGGCAGAAACTACGGCGGGTGCCATGCGATGAAAAAAAACCGACATGTAAGCGAGAATCAGAATACAGAAAATAATAGTGCGTAGTCGTCTGAAGCGTTGTTGTTCGTCTATGTGCATACTGATCTCGTAGTCAATGAATTAAAGATGTCCTGGTCAAAAATATAAAACATTAATAAAAAATGAAAGATTCTTTTTAATCTACTTATTTAGAGATGCACTGATTAATTCTAAAAATGTCATGCCTTTACTTATCCTGTCATCCCGAACAGGGTCACCAGCGACCTACATGGATGTAGGAAGTTAGAGCCGTGTCAGGAACAACGGCCGAGATGGTGGAAGTGCTGGCAATGCAGGAGCAATTGTCAGTGAAGTCGAGGGATCTTAGTGTTTAAAAGTATTGCCAACTTTGACCTTCAGATCTCTCCACTCCGCTATGCTCCGGTCGAGATGACAGATAAACTTCGGAACTATGTTTACGCCTGTCATGCCATTACTTATCTTGTCATCCCGAACAAAGTGAGGGATCTTTCGTAACGCACTCCACGCTGCTTACCAATAACATTTCTCGACAATAGCTCGGCACTGAGTATCTTCGGGCTATCCCCGCCCTCTCAAGACACCTGTTCATCCATGAACATTGTCCTGCGTTGCCTACAGGGACGTAGGTAAGGAGCGTAAGCAGGATGCGGAAGCTTTGCTCTACCAACTACGTCCCTATAGGCGTCCTTCATTGTCTCGGTCTTCATACCTTACTTGGCTCTACCGATTCCTGACCCACAGGGTATAAAACCATTCAGTGTCACTCTGGTTGAAATGACACACATCAGAGTGTCTAAGGTATCAGTACCGTTGAGCCGGTAGTCTTGCGCGCTTCCATATCACGATGTGCTTCTGCGGTATCTTTTAATGCATAGCTTTGATTGACGTAATTTTTGACAATGCCATTACTGATAACGTCGATTAAACGATCTGCGCCTTCGACCAGTAGTTCTCGGCTGGCCACATGGGTCGCCAACGTTGGACGGGTGACATAGAGTGAGCCTTTTGGTGCGAGTATTTTAGGGCTGAAGGGTTCAACCTGACCGGTGATGTTGCCATAGGTCACCATGACACCAAATGGGCGCAAGCAATCGAGTGATGCCTCGAAGGTTTGCTGGCCAATGGCGTCATAGACCACGGCTACACCTTCACCCTGGGTGAGCTCACGCACCCGCTGTGCAATATTTTCTTCACCATAGAAAACAGGGTGGTCGCAGCCATTGGCCATGGCCAGGTCTGCTTTTTGTTTTGAGCCAACGCAACCAATAACGGTTGCGCCCAGATGTTTTGCCCATTGGCATAACATCAGTCCCACACCACCGGAGGCGGCATAAACTAAAATGGTGTCACCCGCCTTGACAGGATAGGTGCGAAACAGCAGGTAATGTGCGGTTAAGCCTTTTAACATCATACTGGCCGCGGTTTTATCGTCAATGGTTTCGGGTATTTTAATTAGACGATGGGCATCAATAATACGCTCTTCAGCATAACCTCCAACCACCATGGCATAGGCAACACGATCACCCATGGCCAGCTCAGTAACTCCCTCACCTAATTCCTCGACGACACCGGCCGCTTCCATGCCCAGTACGGCAGGTAGTTCCGCTACCGGGTAGACGCCGTTGCGCATGTAGATATCAATATAATTTAAACCACAGGCTGTTTGGCGAAGTCGAACTTGTCCCGGTCCCGGCTTAGCAAGTTTAACGGTCTCCCATTTCAGTACTTCAGGTCCGCCAGCCTGGTGAATTTGAATAGCGTGGGTCATGAAGATATCCTCGGCTTAAAATTATTGGTTGGGCCACTATACAATATCTGGGTTCAGACTGTTCCTGGTTCCTATGCCCAGGGGCCAGGTGAGAGCCAGTAGACACTTATTAATACTTTTTGAGTTGAATCAGTTGATTTAAGTGATGGAAATAGTATTATTCTTGAATAGAATTATTATAAAACAATAACTTACGTAAGTCCGGCGCAGCATTACATATTACACAGGCTGGCGAGCGCTCGCACTGAATATTCCCGTCCGGTTTGTGTGCTTTTATATTGGAAAAAATCGGAGTCTTACAATAATTGATTTTTAGGTAACAATTTTCTAGCACATCCAGTCAACATTCTGGTAGGCTTCGAAAGTCATTAATTAGCTTTATGTACGCATCTGCTTGATTAATGGGGCGACAAAGGACGATAGATTAAATAACCGATCACGCGTACAAGAATAAATGCTGATGTTTGAAGTGCTTGATGTTCTTCAGTCACCCCAAGCAACCACGATGAAGGAAGGCGCGATGAGTAATAATAAAAAAACTGGGGCTACACCTGAAAATTCCGGAATCCCGGACAATCGACGACGAAGTTTTCTGAAAACCACTGCAGCTGCGGCGGGTGCAGCAAGTATTGTTGCTGCGCCCTTTATTGGCAATGCTCAAGCTGCTAAAACCACCACCTGGAAAATTCAGACATCCTGGCCCGGAGGCATTGGCCTGGACATCTTTAAGACATGGTGTAATAGCATTATTGAAAAAACCGGTGGTGAACTGGCTTTTACCCCTTTTGGGGCGAAGGATGTGGTGGGTGAATTCCAGCTGTTTGATGCGGTGAAAAACGGTGTGCTGGATGCTATGAACCCGTTTACCCTGTATTGGGCCGGGCGCATGCCGGTGGCGGTATTTCTGGCGTCTTATCCTTTAGGTCTGCGCAATCCGCATGAATGGGACACCTTCTATTATGGACTCGGTGGCCTGGAGCTAGCTCGTGAAGCCTTTGGCAAGATGGGACTGCACTTTGTAGGTCCGATTCATCATGGTCCTAACATTATTCACTCCAAAGTACCTATTCGTTCTATCGATGATTTCCGTGGACGTAAGATGCGTTTGCCCGGTGGTATGGTGGCGGAGTTGTTCCAGGCGGCAGGTGCCAAAACCACCCTGTTGCCCGGCTCGGAAATCTTCCCGGCACTGGAAAAAGGCACCATTGACGTGGCGGACTTTGTTGGCCCTGCCATTAACTATGCGCTGGGTTTCCATCAGGTCACTAAATACATTTCCATGGGGCCTCCAGGTTTCATGTCCATCTACCAGCCGGTTGACCTGATGGATCTGACGGTATCGCAAAAATCCTGGAACAAGCTGTCGCCGCAGATGAAACAGTTCGTGGAAATGGAAGTACATGTTTACTCTGATATGCATCATGCTGCGATTCAGGCGGCCGACCAGAAAGCCTGGAAAAAATTCGAGGAAGCCGGTACTGAGATCACCCGACTGTCGCAAGATGATGTTGAAGCCTTTACTCAGCTGGCCGTACCCCTGTGGTACAAGTGGGCGAATAAAGATGCCTATGCGGCGAAGGCCTTCAAAATTCAGCTCGATTACATGATGTCAGGTTCTCTGGGTTATGTAGACAAGGCGATGATCAAGGGGCAAAGTATCAAGGCCTAGGGTTTAAAAATCAGAGGTTAATGCAAGGGGCATCGCATGGGAGTGCATGCCCCGACCTACCCGATAACCATAACAATAATCGGCGCAACTGTGGGTAGGGGATAAGTGCCGGGAAAATGGTGTTTCATGCCTGAAATTAGTTTTGTGTTACCCCACCTGCTGTACTGGAGTGGGCTGATTGTTTTTCCACTGCTGGCCATGTTCTTCTTTCGCAGAGCAAAGTCTGGAGCACCCTCGCAAGCTGTTTTCCTGTCACTCGGTTATTTTTTACTCGTCGTCGGTGGCTTCATCGGTGTGCATCGTCTGTATTTAAAAAGCCTGTGGGCACTGGCGTTCATTGCGCTGTTTTCTTCCGTGTTATTCGTTAATATTGAAGTGCGTGATGCCCGGGATGCACTGTCTGG
>JBLYYN010000036.1:0-7162 GCA_048550535.1 Gammaproteobacteria bacterium | reverse complement strand
ATAAAAAGGAGAATGGAACATTATGGAAAGAAAACAAAATCCTAATCTTGAAATACTCATGCTCGCTGTTGATCTGCTTGGTGAATTAGCGGATGAATGAAAGTTTTAAGTCATAAGTCGGTAGTCGGAAAAAGCAAAGGTACTTCGCGGCAATCCAGGCAAGTCTGGATACATGAACCTATGAAAGAATTATTCAGGCAAGTGTTACACGATTCTGAACAGAACGCGGCTTATTGAGTTTGCTTTCAATTTGACTAATCAGTTCACCGGTTTCGATAGCGGTTGAGCTCGCAATACTACGAATCATAAGCCGTTTCGCATTGGCTTTATTCTTCAAGTGTGGATTAGTTTGTGAAAGGGGTTTTGAATCCATAAAATCAACTATAATCGAAAATCACGAATAAGCAATGTTTGCTTGAGTCTATATTTCTAATATTATCAATAAGTTACTATGATTAATGTGGCTGATAGAGGAGTTTAAGCTTGAGAGGTGAAAAACAACTCGCAGATCTTAGATTTTAATTTACAACTTAAAACTTGTAACTTACAACTAGTTTTATGACCCCGTCATCCCGGCATGCATTTAGCCGGACAAAAGTGCAGGACGCCTATAGGGATATAGGTGTTAGAGCGAAGCATAGCCACATGGATGTGGCGTAGTAGAACAACGCAGGAGCAGTTGTCGAGGAAGCTAGAGCCGAGCAATTTTGAACAGGCTTTGCCTGGCCCGCAGGGTAGATGCCTACATGGATGTAGGTGGTAGAGCAAAGCTTCCGCATCCTGCTCACGCTCCTTACCTACGTCCATGTAGGCAACGCAGGACGATGTCCATGGACGAACAAGTGTCTTGAGAGGGCAGGGATAGCCCGGAGAGACTCAGTTGCCGAGGGCTGGATGCCCGACATAATCCAGCAACTTACAACTTGCGACTTGTAACTTAAAACTAATCTTTCCCGTTTAATCATTAAAATCAGCCACTTAGCTTATTGTGAACATTGAGTGTAAGCTTTAAATGGTTTAGCATGGAAAAATAACGAAAACAGCAGGCGCCAGACCCTCTTAATTTTTCAGTTCTTCTAATTAAGGATAGATAATTTGTTTATTTATTTGGATGAATCAGGTGATCTGGGATTTGATTTTAAAAATAAAAGACCGTCACAGAAGTTTGTGATTACCTTATTGGTCTGTGCTGATAGAAATGCAGCTACCTCATTCAAGACAGCGGTTAAAAAAACACTCAGAAATAAAATTAATCACAAAAGAAAGAATAAACGCGTAGTGGAAGAGTTACACGCGACTTCAGATTCTATTGCGACCAAGCAATACTTTTATCGTCATGTAAAAAATAAAAATTGGTTGATTTACACAGTGGCATTAAATAAACAACGTGTTTATGACTATTTAACGACCAAAGCGGGCAGAAAAAAGCTTTATAATTATTTAGCTAATTTTATCCTGGATAAAGTAGATCTTAGTTCAGCCAATCCTGCTGTAACTCTGGTGGTCGATAAGTGTAAAAATAAAGCAGAAATAGAGGACTTTAATACATACCTGGTTAACCAACTAGAAGGCCGGCTTCCACTGAATATACCTTTGTATATTTACCATGAAGACTCTAAGGCAAGCCCTGGTTTGCAGGCGGTTGATTCGTTTTGCTGGGGTGTTTATCGTAAGTATGAACACGGAGATACGGAGTGGTATCAGTGTTATGCCGATAAAATAGCTTTTGAGACGGAGTATTTGGGAATTGTATAGGCAAAAAAAAAGACGGCCCCTGTTATGTCGATAATCCGAACACTCTTGCCAACCGCTGGAAGGGAACATGTTCGGCACATAATAGGACTTACCCGTCTGTTCTTAATGATGGTACCAAGGAGCGAGAAAATCAAGTGGATTTTGGTATCGGCTTTATCTCTAACAGGTCACGCATTGGTATTAGATATTTAATATATTCTATATAATCAATAAGTTACTGCTATTCAAGTGTGTGAAGTGTAGGTTATGGGCTGCCAGTTAAAAAAACTCGCAGATTTCAGATTTTAACTTCCAACTTAAAACTTGTAACTTAAAACTAATCTTTCCCGTTTAATCATTAAAATCAGGCACTTAGTAGTAGATGGTGATTGTTAGGCTGGGCTAAATGCTTTAGGATGGGTGAATACTTATTCTCAGTATTGTCATAAACAGGAACCTTAAAAATAAAAAAATTTAGTGAGTTGATTACGATGGGGCATTTGCAGAATAACTTGTAATGGAGTGTCAAATTTGGAATTAACACTGGAAGAGAGAGAAATAGAAGAAGAGGCGCTGGCGTTTGCGCGGGATAACAAAAAAGCTATTGCCAAAAGGCTTACGGATCTAACTCGTTTTTTACCGGAAGATGAACCTGTATCTGTATTTATGGCGGGCTCACCCGGAGCAGGCAAGACTGAAGCCTCGATAGAGTTATTAGCGATGGTAGAGGCGGATGGTGTCGAGATTCTACGTATTGACCCGGACGAATTACGTCATGAGTTCCCGACTTATACAGGGGGAATTCCTGTCTATTTCAAAAAGGTGTGTCAGTGCTGGTTGAAAAGATCCACGACCTGGCTTTAAGTCAGAAGCAAAGTTTTTTGCTGGACGGCACGCTAAGTAATTATAAAAAAGCAGAACAGAATATTGGGCGTTCCCTGAAAAAGGGACGAGTGGTGCAGATCCTTTATGTTTATCAGGAACCAATGCTGGCCTGGGAATTTGTAAAGAGCCGTGAGGCTGTTGAAGGCAGGCGTATTCAGCCTGAACATTTTGTTGAGCAATATTTTGCTGCTCGGACGGTGGTAAACCAGCTGAAATCTGCTTTTGGATCGGATTTAAAGGTTGATTTATTGCTTAAGAATACCGATAACACGCATAGGCTCTATAAAGCAGGGGTAGATAGGATTGACAATCATATACCTGAAAAATATACTCCCTCCGATCTTGAGAAGTTGCTTGGACTAGGCTAGAGTATCATTATGTTCATGTTTTTTAAGTTAAAAAAAGTTAAATCCACTTCATTTTCGGATTTTATTCGCAATGCTTCTTCTCGAGAAAAGAAGCGCGTGTACTCTGACGTTCTCAAAAAGGCGACTGAAAGACAGCTTGGCATCATTCGCAAGGCGCAATCTGCTAGATAAGCTTCTTCTGGGTAGATTTAAAGTCTTAATTTAATATCCTCCTCCTTCTTTTACGTGCTGCTTGACAGGGCTAAATGCTTTAGGATGGGTGCATAGATATTAAGGCTACCGCGTCCTCGACAATTGAGTCTCGACAACTGAGTCTCTGCGGGCTATCCCTGCCCTTACGAGACACTTGTTATTCCTTTAACATCGTCCTGCGTTGCCTACACGGATGTAGGTAAGGAGCGATAGCACGACTGCATGGATGCAGGAGGTAGAACAATGCCTGGAGCAATTGTCGAGGATGCGGCAGCTTTGTTCTACTACACCACATCCATGTGGTTATTCTTCGGGCTATCCATGCCCTCACGAGACACTTGTTCATACCCAAAGGGCATAAATCTATGCAGTCGTGCTATCGCCCCTTACCTACGTACCCAAAGGGCATAAATCCATGTAGGCAAATCTACCGCATCCTGCTATCGCCCCTTACCTACGTCCATGTAGGCAAAGCTACCGCATCCTCGACAATTGCTCCAGGCATTGTTCTCGGTCTCTGTTCCAGACTCGACTCTACCAATTCCATCCATGGAATCGTACCTCCTGCATCGACCTCCATGGATGGAGGAAATGCAAATGGATTGTAGGAACAATCCTTGCCATGCAGTCGTACTCACGCTCCTTACCTACGTACCCAAAGGGCATAAATCCATGTAGGCAAAGCTACCGCATCCTGCTATCGCCCCTTACCTACATCCATGTAGGCAAAGAGTGGGTTCTATGGTAGCTTTCAATTTCTTCAAAATGCTGAACATTGAGTCAATGAGCCCTTTAATATCCAGGAAATCGTGGTCTGTCCCGAAGGCACTCATTCTAGTTTGACCCCGATTACATTTGAATAATAAATCTAATAGTGAGTTATGGGAGAACACGGATGAAATCATTTTTTCACTTCTTTGCCGAGCGCAGTCTCCTCGCATATCTTATTACTCTGATCATCATACTGCTGGGTATAGGCACGGCTACAACGATTAAACGCGATAGCTTTCCAGCGGTGGAATTTGGTGAGTTGCTCATCACTACTCAATTCCCCGGCGCCTCCCCGGAAGATGTTGAGCTTAAAGTCACTAATGAAATCGAAAAAGAACTGAAAAAAGTCACCAATATTAAACGCTATTTATCCTGGTCTATGGAGAATGTGTCATCCATCTATGTGGTGATCGAACCAGAAGTCGATGATGAAGACAAAGTCATTCGTGAAATCCGTGAAGCGGTCAGCCGGGTTAACGACTTGCCAGCAGAAGTCACGGAAACACCTCTGGTCACAGAGCTCGGCACTTCCAGTTTTCCCATGATAGAAATTGGCTTATCGGGGGATGTGCCCTACAGTGAATTGCGAGAACTGGGCCGTCGCTTTGAAAAGAAACTGGAAAATGTATCCGGGGTCTCCTATGTTGAGCGTTATGGCTACCGAGCTCGGGAAATACGAGTAGAACTATTACCAGAGAACTTAAACAAACACGAGTTGTCGCTGGTGGATATTGTATCTGCAATACAGGCCCGAAATATTCGGGCCACCGGTGGCAATTTTGAATCTTATACCAGTGAGAAAAATATAGTTACCCTGGCACAGTTTAGATCACCGGAAGAAGTGGGTGATGTCATAATCAAGACCACATTTGATGGCCCACTCATTAGAATAAAAGATCTGGCCATAGTTAAAGATCATTTTGAAGACGAGACCGTCAGCTCCAGAGTCAATGGCAAGAATGCTATATCGTTCATCGCGTTTAAAACCGAAAATTCAGATATCATTCGAACCGTTGATAAAATTAAAGCCTTAATTGAAAAAGAGAAAGCCATCCTGCCGGATCAGGTAGAAATACTGGTATCCAATGATTCATCGAAATATGTGCGTAATAAACTGGGCATAGTCGTCACTAACGGTATTATCGGTCTCACACTGGTGATGATTGTATTAACCCTGTTTCTTAATCTTCGTCTGGCATTCTGGGTGGCCATGGGTATACCTGTATCCATACTGGGGGTGGTATTTCTGTTGCCTGTGTTCGACACTTTTCTCGACAGTGTTACCATGACCGCTATGGTACTGGTGATTGGTATTGTGGTGGATGATGCCATCATCATTGCTGAAAACATACACCGTTACCAGGAACAGGGGCTGTCGCCGGTAGATGCTGCGGTAAAAGGCGTGAGTGGGGTGTACCGACCGGTGCTCACCACCATATTAACCACCATGGTAGTGTTTGCCCCCCTGTTCTTCATGCCGGGCATGCTGGGTAAGTTTGTATATGTTATACCCCTGGTGGTGACCCTGGCACTGGCTGTTTCATTAATCGAATCGACCCTGGCGCTTCCTGCACATCTGGTTCATGGCAAACCCGCCAGTAACAATCAAGGCGGCCAGTATAAAACCAGGATGTACAATGCACTTCGACAATATTATCAATATCTGTTTGGTTATTTTATTCGGTTTAGATACTTACTGATTGCAGGCTTCATCATTGTTTTGTCATCGTCCCTGTTCTATGCCGCTAAATATATGGATTTTGTTCTATTCCCATCCTCCAACGCTGAACAGTTCATGATTCTTATAGAAACACCGATTGGCTCATCCTTGAAAGCGACTTCAGATAAGGCCCGTGAAATAGAAACGGTGATCAATGCCATGGAGCGATCAGAACTCGATTCCTATGTGACCCGTATCGGCACCTTTGGCGACATGGGTTCCAGTGAGCGGGAAAACAATGCTTCAATTTTTGTTAATTTAACGCCTTTTTCAAATCGCACAAGAACTGCCGATGAAATAGTCGATGAATTAAAAGCGACCACCCAGGCTTTGTCGGGCTTCGAAAAATTGACCTTTGCTATCGAATCCGGTGGGCCTCCCGTGGGGCGGCCCATAATGATTCGTGTGGTTGGCCCGGATGACACATTGCGAAAAAAACTGGCCGATGATGTGCTCGCCTATTTAAACACCATCGAAGGTGCCCAGGACCTGGATCGTGATGATAAACCCGGCAAGCAGCAACTGGAAATAAAACTCGACTATGCCATGCTGGCCCGTGTGGGTATAACCGTAGCCGATGTCGCTCAGAACGTGCGTATTGCTTATGACGGAGAAGTGGTGACCAATGTTCGTTATGGTGATGAGGACGTCGACTTTCGAGTGATTTTCTCAGAAGCCGTTCGTAAAAATCCTGAGCGCATTCGCCAGTTACAAATACCCAATCAAAGTGGGCGTTTAACCACGCTGGAAAAACTGGGCCACCTGGAGAGTTCCCCCGGCCCTGCCAACATAGTGCATTATAAGGGTGACCGTAGTATCACAGTGAGCGGAGATGTCGATAAACGAATCATCACACCGATAAAAATATCCAGCATGGTGCGTGAGCATTTTGATGTGGATAGAGACTACCCGGGTTTACGTCTGGTGATCGGAGGCGAAGCCGAGGAAAGTGAAAAATCACTCAATGAACTGTTCATCATAATGGGTATAGCCATTATCGGAATCTACTTTTTATTGATACTGCTGTTCAACTCCCTGTGGCAACCCTTCCTGGTTATGGTGGCCATGCCATTTGGTGTCATCGGCGTAATCGTCGGCTTTGCGATACACGATGTCGCCCTGGGTTTTCTCGCCATGACCGGCATCATTGGTCTGGCCGGTGTGGTGGTGAACGATTCACTGGTACTGGTGAATCACATCAACGAGTTACGCATTAACAAGCCACACCGGCCCCTGCAGGAAGTGCTGGCCGAAGGCACATCCAATCGCTTAAGAGCCATACTGCTCACCACCATATCCACCGTGGCCGGTTTACTGCCATTGGCCGATGGCATAGGGGGCTCAGACCCGTATATGGGACCCATGGCATTAGCCCTGGGCTGGGGTTTGTTGTTTGCCACACCCCTGACGCTGATATTACTGCCCTGTTTGTATATGGTGGGCGATGATATCAGGAAGTTGTTTGTCAGGGCGCGGGGTGGTTGGAAGTCGT
>JBLYYN010000035.1:0-6673 GCA_048550535.1 Gammaproteobacteria bacterium | reverse complement strand
TCAATCAGTTTTATTTTTTCGGGCAAACTATAATGTTCGGCAATTAAACGGGTAAACTGATGATAATCCGTGGCCTGATGGGCTTCCTGTTTTGCCAGCTCATACAGCTCATGGAGTTCAGTTTCTGTTAGCTGGAATTTCTGTGCCAGCACGTTCTTTACAGCCTGTTGTTCCTGGTCATGAACTTCACCGTCCTGTTGCATCATTTCTATGAGTAATGCGGCACTGGCGAGTTTTAGCTGGTGTTCGGTATTCTCAGTTGATTCGGTTAACTGAAAATGTGTTTCAAAGAATGATTTTATGGAATTGAGCATAGGATTGTTACGCGAGTAATAGATACCTGGTTAATGATTGTATATATTATAGCAAATAAGAGTACGACAGATAGACCCTGGTCATGGTTCATAAACGCGTTAAATAAGTATATTGGTTTAATGCATCAGGCATGGCTTCTGCAGTGAAACAAATAGTGATAACGGGATTAGCCATATGTTAGCCCATCTGCTAAGAAAATATGCTAAAAAATCTTCGCCTGATCTGTTGCGGCGCCTGGCTAACCTATGGTTGCCCTTCTGGGGTGCGGGCATCAATATTAACTATATCAGTGCAGATTATCGTGAAATTAAGGTGCAGATGAAATTGCGCTGGTATAACCGGAATTATGTCGGTACTCATTTTGGTGGCTCCATATACGCAATGACGGATGCATTTTATATGATGATGTTAATCAATAACCTGGGCCGAGACTATATTGTGTGGGATAAGGGTGCACAGATCAAATTCATAAAACCGGGGCGAGGCACCTTGTATGTTCATTTTGTTTTATCAGAGCAAGAGATATCAGCTATAAAACAGAACGCGGATTCAGCCGCTAAATATGTGTTCGATCTGCCGGTGCAGGTTAAAGATGATGCTGGTGAAGTGGTAGCCTCGGTTATGAAAACGCTTTATGTACGCTGCAAGAAAAGTGAAATCGTCTGAGTCTGTATGCTAAAACTATGGCATTTTTTATAACCAGCGTACCCGACGGAACAGGTATAACATCACAACTGCAATTCCTGACATGGCGGTCAGTAATATGTAATAACCGTGTTCGCTTTTCAGTTCCGGCATGTTTTCGAAATTCATACCGTATATACCCACCAGCAAGGTGAGTGGAACAAAGATTACGGTTACTACGGTCAGCACTTTCATGATCTGATTCAGTCGATGACCATTGAGGCTGATATAGGCTTCGATGAGGTCGGTGATGACATTTTGATATAAGCTGGATAAGCTGCTGAAACGTTCAATGATGCCATAAATATCACTGAATTCCTCATGCAGGGGATTGTCTGTTTTCTGTAGTTGTTGACGCAGGGCGCCAAACACATCGACATAATAGGCGAGAATGCGGTGCATTTTACGCAGGCCTGTATTGTAACCGACCAGTTCTTTCATCAGGGTGTCTGATGGGCTGTCGAACAGTTCGTCTTCGATGATGTCCAGGCGTTGTTCCAGGTTCAGTAATACCTTGCCATAACGTTGTGCAACTCGTCGACTCATGGCGGCCACCAGGGATATGGGGGATTCTCCGGCGCAACCATTCGTTTGCAGATTCTGCCATAGCCTGGCCAGATAGGGGGATTCTTTGGAATGGCGTGTCACCAGAAAACGCTCACCGGCAAACATGGCCAGTTGCAGGGTGTTGAAATCCAGTGAATCGGAATCCGCATCCAGTGGCTTGAGTAATAGAAAAATATGATTTTCGAATACTTCAAAACTGGGTGGGTGCCGGCTGCGTTGCGCTTCGCTGATGGCTACGCTGTCCAGATTAAAGTGCTGGCTAAGGAATTCTCGTTCTTCATCTACCGGTTCCTCAAATAATTCCAGCCAGATCCAGCTATCAGGTTTCTCTTGCCATTGCTGCAATAGTTCCTGGCCACCGATCTGGGTTGTATTTTCGTGGCACAACATAAACTGCATCATACCCGGTCTCCTTTATGCGCTTCATCGTCGTCACGATCGCTGAGTTGTTCAAAGCCACTGCGTAAATGCAGGTCTCGTTGTGGGAAGGGAATTTCTATGCCCTGTTCATGGAATCGGTCCCAGACACCCAGCAGGACTTCACTTAACACATTGGAGCGGCCATTAGGTGGATCGTCGATCCATACTCGCAGTTCCAGGTCGACGGAACTATCGCCAAAGCCTTTGAATAAGCATCTGGGTTCCGGCTTATGCAGGATACGCGGTGTGGCCCTGGCGGCATCTACGCAGAGTTGCATGGCCAGGCGCACATCGGATTTATAGGAAATCCCGAGAGGTAATTTGAGTCGTACCATGTTGTCGCTGTATGACCAGTTCTCAACCCGTTCGGTAATTAAAACTTCGTTGGGGATGAGGTGTTCAATACCATCGCGGGTAATCACCGATACATAGCGTGCACTTAAATGATTGATCCAGCCGAAGGTCTGACCTACGGAAATTACATCACCGGGTTTAATGGATCGATCCATGAGCAGTATGACGCCACTGACCAGATTGGAAAATATTTTCTGTAAGCCAAAACCCAGGCCTACACCCAGTGCGCCGCCGAATACGGCCAATGTGGTGAGGTCGATGCCGACTGCGGAAAACGTGATAAGGAAAGCGGCAATAACCAGACCAATGTGCAACAGTTTGACACTGAGAACTCGCATTACCGGGGTAACGTTCGCAGAACTCTCAAGTCTACGATCGAGAAATGCGGCCAGGACATTGGCCAGCCACAGGGAAAACCAGAGTGCGAGTCCGGCCTTAATTATCAGCAGGGGTGACAGACGCACCGAACCCAGTGTTAGTGATATGCTGTCGAGTAATTGCAGTGTGGGATTTAGCCAGCCGAAAATGTTGAGCAGGGCCATGGTCCAGGCCACGGTGGCAACTACTCTCGAAGCCATCTGGTTTTTTAACAGTTTTGATGCAATGCGTATCAGTAACCAGGCGCTGAGCAGACTGGCCACGGGTGTTAGAAGTTTATGTGATTGCTCCAGATAGACATAAACCTGAATGACTATCCATTGCAGGATTAACCATACCAGGGTATTGGCGAATTCATTCAGGGTGACAATAAGACGATTAAAACTGGCGATACGGCCACTGGCTGTACCCAGTCGTACAAGTAAGCTTTGCAACTGTGGTGTCAGAAACCAGCGTGCTAGTACGAAAACCGCAATGATGACACCTAGCTGTAACCAGAATTCCGGAGAAATCAGAGCGGCCTGCAACTCGTTAAGTTTTTCTACGATGGCTGTTTGTATCTGGGTTGAATCAGGCCAGCTTGACATAAACAAAACCTTTTAAGCATATTTATTTAATGCTTTAATTATGAGTCACAATCATACTATATGCCACAACAAAAAAAGGTAGCCTTATGCACGGTGGTGATATTTTCGGCTCGGTCGAGTTTCAGATGAGCCTGCTGCTGTTTGTAGCCCTGTCGGGTTATGTGCTGGCCTCATTTATATCTCAGCCCGCGGTGGTGGGTGAGATTCTAGTGGGTATAGTCATTGGCCCCAGTGTTCTGGCCTGGATTACCTATACCGATTTTGTCAGTTCTCTGGCCAAACTGGGTGCGGTTATATTGCTGTTTGTGGTTGGCCTGGAATTTAAATTAAAAGACATAGGTAAAATTCGCTATATGTGGATTGCCCTGTTTGGTGTCATAGTGCCCTGGCTGGGAGGCTACCTGGTGGCCCGCTATTTTGGTTTTGCCAGTGAAAAAGCCCTGTTAATTGGTGTTACCCTGACCGCGACCAGTATTGCCATCACCGCAGATACCTTGAGGGAAATGGGTAAGTTGCAAACCGAAGTGGCTAAAACCATTATCGGAGCAGCGGTGATTGACGACATTCTGGCCCTGACGGCCCTGGCCTTTACCCAACATTTTGCCAATGGCACTATTGAATGGTCAGTGACCGGATTTTTACTGATCAAGGCGGCTGCTTTTATTGTTATTAGTGCCATGGGTGGCATCTGGATTGCGCAGAACTGGATTCAGAAACTGGATGATTCGGCTTTCGCCAGAAAATACCCGGAATTTATATTTGTGGTCGCCATGTTACTGGCTTTTGCCTATGCCATGATTGCCGAAGTTATTGGTTTGTCCGCCATCGTTGGGGCCTTTATTGCAGGAGTCTCGCTGGAAGGCGTCAACCTGAAACACAGCAAACAGTTCAAGGAAGGTGCCGATTATTTGAGGATTTTATTCGGGGCCATCTTCTTTGTATCTCTGGGGGTGCTGGCGGATATCAGCACGTTTAATCTGGATATATTATATTTCCTGCTGGCACTCAGTGTTGTGGCTATTCTGAGTAAACTGATCGGTTGTGGTATTCCTGCGAAGCTCACCGGTATGTCGAGCCGTGACTCTCTCATAGTGGGTCTGGGCATGTCACCCCGGGGTGAAGTGGCGATGATTGTGGCCTTATTAGCCTTACAACAGCATATAATTGAACAGCCCAGCTTTGTTGCTATTATACTCATGAGCCTGATCACCACACTGATTGTTCCTGTACTGTTACGTCAGTTAATGAAACACCAATAAATCCAATCTAGAGATACAAATATGACTGAATCAAATTATGACTGGAAAAATCCGGAATGGCTGTTCAATAAGGTTACCGGGTACATATTCGGTATCATATTAATATTCACCACTTTGGCACTGATGGTTGGTGCCTTTAGATTGTTCTATGGTCTGTATGAATTGATCAACAAGTCTGGTGTCACCGGAAACTATCTGTATATTTTTTCCGATGTGCTGACCCTGGTGATACTGCTGGAATTATCCCGTTCTCTGTTTCAGTATTTCATGGAACATACCATCAGACTGCCGGTGATCCTCGATGCCGGTATCGTGTTCGTGCTGCGAGATATTATGATTGGCCTGTTTGAGCACAAATTAAAAACCGATGATATTTATGCCTTAAGTTTTTTATTACTTGTACTGGGTGCTATACGTATTGGCTTTGGTTTTTATTATTCCAAAAAAACAGGCTCCATTGAATATAGGTAATAAAAACCATGGCTAGCGGTTCAAAAAAAGTGATCTTTGCTGCGCTCATTGGCAATGCTCTTATATCTATAACAAAATTCATAGCAGCCATACTAACGGGCAGCTCAGCGATGTTATCGGAAGGTATACATTCACTGGTGGATACGGGCAACCAGATACTGCTGCTTTATGGTCTTAAAAGAGCGGCTAAACCCGCCGATGAACAGTTTCCTTTTGGGCATGGTAAAGAAGTGTACTTCTGGAGTTTTGTGGTTGCCATCCTGATTTTTGCCCTGGGTGGTGGTATATCCATATATGAAGGTATACAGCATTTGTTGCATCCTGTGCCTGTTAAAAATCCCATGATTAATTACATCGTGCTGGGTCTGGCTATGGTGTTCGAAGGTGCGGCATGGTATTTGGCCTTACGTGAGTTCAGTCGAGCCAAGGGCAAATGGGGTTATATAGAAGCAGTACAGCGTACCAAGGATCCCTCGGTATTTGTAGTCCTGTTCGAGGACTCGGCGGCCATGCTGGGGTTACTAGTGGCATTTGTGGGTATTGCTCTGACTCAGTACACCGGTATCATGTACTTTGATGGTGCAGCTTCAGTTATCATTGGTCTTATTCTGTTAGGCACTGCCATCTGGCTGGCTTATGAAACCAAAGGACTGCTCATCGGTGAAAGTGCCAATCGTCATGTGGTTATTGGGATAAGAAGTTTATTACAGGGGAGTCCGGATATAGAGCAGATCAACGAGGTGTTGACCATGCACATGGGGCCCGATTTTATCCTGGCTAATATCAGCGTGGATTTTAAGAATAACCTGACAACAGGCCAGCTCGAAAATACCATTGCCAGCCTCGACCGTTCTATCAAGGAGCAGTACCCTCAAGTTAAACGAGTATTTATTGAGGCAGAAAAAATAAAAATCCCTGTGTAAAAAAACATCTTGAATAGATTGCTGGGATTCTGTGTAACAAAGGATAAGTGCCAGTGACATAAATACTTGAAACAAGGGGGCGCACAATGCTACTGGGTCCAGATAAATAAACTGTAGAAGCCTATATTTGTTATGACACAGTCAACATTAAGTTCCAGGAATGCCTTACAGTTTGTGGGTCTCAGCTTAGCCAAAAGCGGAAGTTTGGTTATTTAAAAAGAAAACGCAAATGAAAGCTTCCGCATCCTCGGTAACCGCTCCTGCGTGACTCTCGGTCTCCGTTCCAGACTCGACTCTACCGATTCCATCCATGGAATCGTACCTCCAGCATACCCAAAGGGCATAAATCCATGTAGGCAACGCAGATAAACGCTAATGTTTTATTTGTGCGCCGACGGCGCACAACACAGAGATGATTTTGTTTTTATTTGCGTATATTAGCGTTCATTTACGGACTAAATATTTTTGCTTTTGATCATCTGCTAAAGGGTGTTTGGTGACCTGTCCATGTAATATTGTCAGACATTGTATGAACTCATTTTACAAAGTGACAGATCAAGTCTAGATTTCTACAAATAAACGCAGGCCCAGGGCCTCGCGCAGAAGTTTCTGTTACCAGGCTACGCTTGACTGTCTGTAATGCGTTAATCGGCAATCTATAGCCTAACATCGCCGCTATAATCGTCTCCCTCATTGTGCTCATCATCGTCTGCCT
>JBLYYN010000034.1:0-20347 GCA_048550535.1 Gammaproteobacteria bacterium | reverse complement strand
TACTGTCTATATCAATAGCAACAAAACCCAGAGGCTGGTCCAGGACCAGATAGCCACACTGGATGGTGCCCGGTTTGCACTCGATGCGATCAGCTACGACCTACGTCAGGCCGGTATTTTCGGCCGTAGAGCCATGGTAAATAATAATATTTTTCTCAATACAAGAATTGCCGGCGTATCGGATGAGTGTTATGCCGGCTGGGTCAGTGATGTCGATACCCTGCCGGTAGAACCAATACGCGCATTCAATGACACTACTCCGTATCTTGCCACTTGCACAAAGCAATACGCACAGGGTGACGTCATCGAAATGCGCTATACCCACGGGGTTCCGGTGGGTAACTTACTGGCGAATACCCTGTACCTGAACGGAAGTATTAACCAGAGTCAATTTTTCATCGGTACTACATCGCCCAACCTAGACGATGCCCTGGACTTTCAGGTGGTGGCCCATGCCTATTATATAAGTAATTTTAGCGATCAGGCCGGGGATGGCATTCCTTCCCTGCATCGTGTGGCGCTTCAGACCGGTGCAACAGCTCCGGTCGTGGTTGATGAAATGCTGTTATCGGGTGTGCTGGATTTGCAGGTGCAATTTGGAATTGATCGTGATCGTGATGAAGACAATACACTGGATGCCTATGTGACTCCCGGAGATGCTTCTCTAGTGGATAATGAGTTTTTATTTGCACAAATCTGGATTGTTGTGCAGTCCACCGAGCATCAGCCGCAGCTTGATACTTCGGCGTCGTTCAATATTGCAGGTAATACGGTCGTTTATGCGAATGATGGTTATCGAAAGACCATGCTCAGCACAGTGGTTAAGGTGCGTAACTACTATTGACAGTTTATGAATGGTGTAATGATGAATAATTTAACGGCTATAAAAAATCAGACAGGTGCAGCACTGGTTGTGGGTATGATAGTGCTGCTGGTGATGACGCTGCTGGGTGTGTCGACCATGAGCACTATGACCACGGAATTAAAAATGGCTAATAATGCCCAGACCCATAATACCGCTTTTCAGATAGCCGCATCCGGACTTAATGCGGCACTGGATGTCACCAGCACAGTTGATACAGGTGTTGGTGGGACACAGACCTTTAACTATCCTGTGGCAGATACCACGGACCTTTCCAGAAGCACGGTCACCATTACATACTCAGGCTGCCAGCTAGTGCCTGTGGGTTACAGTTTAACCCAGGATTTAACCATGAAAGGCCTTATTCATGATTTCAGGTCTACTGCCCAGGTGATTAATGACGGTGCTCAGGTGATTGGAACAACCACACATATTAGTGGCATTCAAACGATTCGCCCGGGTTGTCCTACAGGTGCGGTAGCTCAATAATTAATTGGAGTTTGATCATGTTTAACAAAATCATATTGCTTATGTTCTTTCTGGGAATGATCAGCAGTTATGCTATTGCTGCTGAGCAGCGAGAAAAGGGTCTTATCCTGCTTGAAGAGGCGTTTGAAGCTGAAAAATTACAGATCAGAATGACTAATGATCTCAAAGGTACTATTGTCGGTCGTATCTGCGATCAATGTAAGAATATGACAGTGACCATTACTCCGCAAACTAAGGCCTTTGAGCGTAATAAACCTGTGTCCCTGATAGAAGCAAAAAAACGCTATGGTAAACGGGCGTTAGTTATTTTCGATATTAAAACAAAAAAGGTAAATGAAATACGATGGCGTTAATTGAGGAAGTGGCTTTTAAAAGCTGCTTTTATCTGGGTAAATGTATGGCTTATCGTTTTTTGCTGTAATGCATCTAATTAACCTCTTATAAGTAGATATATAGAATGTTTTTGAGGAATTTACTATGAACAATCTGGGCAGGAAAACAACACTCATTATGGCGAGTCTGTTATATGGTGGCTTGCTGTCTAGTGTGCCGGTGCTGGCGGATGACACCGAGATATACCTGGGCTCGAACCTGGGTGTGAATGACGCACAGCCCAATGTACTGTTCATAGTGGACACATCGGGCAGTATGGATAGCGATGTAATTACGCGTGCCGATTATGACCCCAGCCATGATTATGGGGAGGATGATGATGCCTGTCGCCAGTTTACCAATGACAGGGTGTTCACCAGCAATTCCACAAGGTGTAGATGGGACGAAGATGATTTATATTTTTTTGATGCGGATGCACTGAAATGTCATGCGGCTATCCTGTCATTGGCATCAACAGGTTTTTACCAGGACCGTCTCGCCATGTGGCGTGGAGGTGAATGGGATTCCGTGAGCAATAGAAGTAGGAATCGTGATAATGATGTTGAGTGCGCAGCTGATAGCGGAATTCATGGTGAGCATCTTATCGATGCTGATAAATGGGCGTCTGATTCAAATGGCCCCTGGTCATCAAATTCTACGGATTCGGTAACCTGGAGTTCAACTGGTCGTAGTTATACTATCTATAGTGGTAACTATCTGAACTATTTAAGAACGGCACCCATTACTTCTAGGAAGAGCCGTATTGAAACCGTTAAAGATGTGGTGACCAACGTGGTCAACAGCGTGCAGAATATACGCATTGGGTTAATGCGCTTCGACAGTGATGCTAACGGTGGTATGGTGGTGACTCCCATGGGGCCTATTGATGCTACCAAGCCAGACTTTCTGGATGCGTTAGATGCCATGGAACCAGAGGGTGGTACGCCCCTCGGTGAAGTCATGATAGAGGCTGCTTTGTATTACCAGGGTAAAAATGTGGATTATGGGAATCGGTCTGAAGATCATAATGGTGATGATCTGCTCAGTCATGAAAAATCTCGTACTCCTGATGGTGGTTCAAAATATAAAACGCCGATTGAATTACAGTGCCAGAAAAACTTTATTGTGTACCTGACTGATGGTGAGCCGACTTCGGATTCTCCCTCATCCACACGCCTGGCATTGGTGGGTGCTCCGACCACTTGTGCTGGGACTGCTTATTGTCTTGATGATATTGCTGGTGCAATGGCTGCAAAAGACCAGAGTGATGATTTTGCGGAAGACCAGAAAGTATCCACCTACACTATTGGTTTTGCTACGGACCAGGTACTGCTGAGTGCGACGGCAGCGGCCAGTAAGAAAGGCAGTGGTGCCGGTAAATATTATACGGCTGATAATACGGAAGAGCTGACCAATGCCTTTACCAATATCCTCACCGATATTCTGGGTGTGAGTGCAACCTTCTCATCACCGGCGGTGTCGGTGAATGCCTTCAATAGAACATCACATCGTAGTGATCTTTACTTCAGTCTGTTCAAACCCTCGACCGGTCCACACTGGGATGGTAATTTCAAACGTTACAAGCTGAGTTTTGAAACAGATGGCACACCGATTGTGACGGATGCAGAAGACAAGGTAGCAGTGAGTGATACCACCGGTTATTTCAGAGATGATTCGATTAGTTTCTGGACTCAGGCTGCTGATGCGCCTGATGGAGCAGAGGCAGAAGAAGGTGGTGCGGCCAGTCGTTTAACCAATACCCGGAAGGTGTATACCTATACTGGTACGTCGCTGACTTTGTCAGCCCCAACCAATCAATTGCATGAGGATAATGCGGATGTGACCACTACCCTGTTAGGTTTGGATACACAGGCAGATCCAGCTGCTTACCGTAAAAAGCTGTTGCAATGGGCTCGCGGTATTGACGTGAATGACAGCGATGCTGATGGTGATTTGACCGATGCACGCCGCATAATGGGTGACCCATTACATGGCCAGCCTGCACTGATACAATATGCTGGCCCAGATGACGACCCGGACCTGACCGCTTATGTGGTCACCAATGACGGTTACCTGCACGCGGTTGATACTAAATTGGATAAGGGTACAGAGATTTTCTCCTTTGTACCGGCAGAATTACTGGATCGCCTTAGTGTTTTTTATGAAGACGATGGCAGTATCCAGAAACCCTACGGCATAGATGGCTCGGTGGTTCCCTGGGTCAAGGATGTGAATGAAGACGGTGTCATCAAACTAGGCACTGACCATGTATATATCTACTTCGGTATGCGTCGCGGTGGCAATAATTATTATGCACTGGATGTTACCGATCGTGCTAATCCCAAATTGAAATGGGTTATTCGCGGCGGCAGTGCCGGTTTCAAAGAGCTGGGACAGACCTGGTCAAAACCTACACTGAGAAAAATCAAAGTCGCAGGTAAGGATACACCTGTGCTGATTTTCGGCGGCGGTTATGATACCAATCAGGATGCTGTAGCTGATAGAACTGAGGACAGTATCGGACGAGCCATTTATATTGTTGATGCTGACACCGGTATTCTATTATGGTCGGTGAGCAATCAGGCCGGTTCAACTCGGACTTTAGCGGATATGGATTACAGTATTCCATCAGACATAGCTGCCCTGGACACAAAGGGTGATGGCTATGTCAATATGCTGTTTGTGGGTGATATGGGTGGTCAGATCTGGCGCTTTGATATCAAGGCCAGTGATTCAGAAAGCAATCTGGATAATCTGATTACAGGTGGACGTATTGCCGACTTTTCTGCAGATTCTACTCCTGCAGATACACGTCGTTTCTACTATCCTCCAGACGCGGCTATCCTGAAGAATGATAAAGGTGTCGCTTATCTTTCTTTAATTGCTGTATCCGGTTACCGGTCAGGCCCTTTAAATCTGGTTGTTGATGATCGAATTTATATGTTACGTCCTGAAATGAGCCCGCCCAGCAGTTATACAACATTAACCGAGGACGACCTGTTCAATACTACGGAAAATGACATTGGCGAGGGTGATGCGGGCGAGCAAGATGATGCGGCATTATTACTGGCCAGTAAGCATGGCTGGTATATTGAGCTGGAAGAAAATGGTGAAAAGGGTTTGTCCAGGCCCTTAATCTTTGCAGGTAATGTCTTTATTACCACTTATATTCCAACCGATTCATCGTCGGCAGGTACAACTTGTCTGCCAAGTGAAGGCTGGGGACGTTTGTATATCATCAGTGCAGCGAATGGTACCCCGGTACATAACTTTGACACGGTAGAGGTTGATTCTGATGATGAGCTGACCAAGGCAGACCGAATTCGAACTCTAAACAAGGCCGGCATACCTGCCGATCCCATTATGATTCGTACCAATGATCCGAATCAGAAGAATGTTGCCAACTGTATTGGTACCGAGTGTTTTGAGGTGGATGATACCAATAGACGCACTTCATTGTACTGGTATGAGAAATAGTTATAATTTATTTAAGAATATGAACCGGACACTATTGTATAAATTTATGAACAGGAAACCAGGTATGAAAAAAAGTCAGGGTTTTACCTTAATTGAACTGATGATTACAGTAGTGATTATTGGCATATTAGCCGCAGTAGCTATTCCCAATTATTACCAGTATATGGCTAGAACCGGTCGTTCAGATGCGGCCAAGGGACTGGACTATCTGGCGGCATGTCAGGAGCGCTACTATTGGCAAAACCAAACCTATACCGATGAACTGGATAAGCTCGGCTGTGGTACTACCACTCCGGATGGCTATTATAAGTTTAGCGTGGGCTTACCCCCAGTAGCTTCAGATGGCTATACCTTGACTGCCACCGCTGTAGCGACAGGGCCACAAGCCAAAGATACGCCCTGTTTGACCATTACCCTGAATTCAGCCGGTCAGAGAACTCCTGCGGCGTGCTGGTAATGATTAGCGCAGTTCTTTAGGTAACTGAAACACAATCTGTTCTTTGGGGCCGCTGTCTTCACTGAGGCTGGCCCCAAACCATTCTTTCAAGCGGCTAATCACATCCTTTACCAGTACTTCCGGTGCCGAGGCGCCTGCGGTAATGCCGATGCGAGTTTTGTTTTCAAACCAGTGTTTTTCCAGATGGTCGGAATCGTCGACCAGGTAACTGGGGGTGTCTAATTTTTCTGCCAGCTCCCGTAAACGGTTCGAGTTGGAGCTATTGACTGAACCCACCACCAGCATCAGGTCGCAGTCAGCGGCCAGCTTTTTAACCGCATCCTGTCGGTTCTGGGTGGCATAGCAGATATCATCCTTGCGCGGGCCGTGGATGCTGGGAAATCGTTGTTTCAACAGGTCGATAATGGCGATGGAATCATCCACTGATAAGGTGGTTTGTGTTACATACGCCAGTTGATCGGGTTTGTTGACCTTGATAGTTTGTGCATCCTGTTCATGTTCAACCAGGTAAATCTGCCCCCCCTTTTCATTGCTGTACTGACCCATGGTGCCTTCGACTTCAGGATGTCCGGCATGACCAATTAGAATCACATCATCACCATTCAGGGCATGCCTGGCGACTTCCAGATGGACCTTGGTGACCAGTGGGCAGGTGGCGTCAAATACTTTTAGCTGACGATCTCTGGCTTCATTTTGTACCGCTTTAGACACTCCATGGGCGCTGAAAATCAGGGTGGCATTGTCGGGCACATCTTTCAGGTCTTCGATAAAAATAGCGCCCTTGTCTTTCAGACAACCCACTACATAGGTGTTATGTACCACTTCATGACGAACATAAATGGGGGCGCCGAACAACTCCAGGGCACGGTCTACAATTTCAATGGCACGGTCAACACCGGCACAGAAACCTCGGGGATTGGCTAATATAATTTCCATCATGAATCCGTCGAATTATTGACCTGAATAACCTCGGCGTTGAAAATTAGGCTACGACCGGCCAGGGGGTGACTGAAATCGACTCGCACCTCTTTATTGTTGATGTCCACTACAGTGCCGACAATGTCTTCATCGTCAGGCCCATCAAACGCAATCACCTGACCCGGTTCAGGTGCCAGTTCAGCGGGGAAGTCGCTTAAGGGCATGCTGTGAATATTATCCGGATTCGGATATCCAAAACAGTCATCCGGCGCTAGAGTCACGGTTAGCTTATCACCGGCGACATGATCAAACAGCACGTTTTCCATGCCATCCGTCAGTGTGCCATCGCCCATGGTGAAATCCAGAGGCTCTATGTCCTGATTGTTTTCAACTTCAGTGCCGTCTTCCAGCAGCAACTGATAGCGCAGTAAAACCTGGCTATTGATTTGAATTTTGTTCATGGTTTTTAAAGCTGTCGATAATGAGTAACAAGGCGCCCAGGAAAATGGCGGAATCGGCAATGTTAAAGGCCGGCCAGTGATGGATGTCATAATAAACGTCAATGAAGTCGATGACATGGCCGTAAATGCTGCGGTCGATCAGGTTGCCAATAGCACCGCCGAGAATCAGGGCAATAGAGGTGGTTTGTAATTGCTGTTGTGGTTTTAGTTTCAGTAGCCAGAACACCAGAACGACGCTGATCACCAGGGATAATACGATGAAAAACCAGCGTTGCCAGCCACCGGCATCGCTTAAAAAACTAAAAGCCGCACCCTGGTTGTATACCAGGGTGAAATTAAACAATGGCATCAGAGCCAGCGGTTGCTGGTATTGCAGAAACTGGTCGGCGGCAATTTTGCTGATCTGGTCCAGAATAATGACCAGCAATGTGATCCATAGCCAGTTGCGCAAGTTGTTTTTTATATCAGGCATACTGTCGTTGTTCTCCATTACCGTCGACATTTTCAACACAACGGCCACAGAGCTCCGGGTGGTCCGGGTTACTGCCCGTGTCTTCCCGGTGGTGCCAGCAGCGTACACATTTAGCATGCTCACAAGCGCGAGTGCGTATTGCCAGGGTTTCACCGGATTCGGTGGTCATGGCTATGGCGGAGTTATCTATCTGATCCAGTGGGTGGATACGGGCATAGGAGGTAATGAGCACAAAGCGCAGTTCATCTTCTAAACCATTGAGGGTTTCGTACAGACCCGGTGAGCAGAACAGATCGACTTCGGCATCCAGCGATGAGCCTATGTCTCCGGCCACTCGTAGTGCTTCCAGTTGCTTGCTGACCAGGGTCCGGGCTTCCTGTGCCTGGGACCAGAAATCGAAGTTCATAGGGTCGGAATCGTCCAGGCTGAACAGCTTCGAGTACCAGGTCTCAGTAAACACAGTATCGCCATGATCGCCGGGTATTTGCTGCCAGATCTCCTCGGCAGTAAAGCTTAATATTGGCGCCAGCCAGCGAGCCATGGCTTCCACAATATGGAACAGGGCGGTTTGCGCTGAGCGACGGGCCACACTGTCTTGTTGTGTGGTGTACTGCCGGTCTTTGATTACATCCAGGTAGAAACTGCCCATATCCACGGCACAGAAGTTATGCAGTTTCTGGTAGATCAGGTGGAAGTTGTAATCATTATAGGCCTCAATGATTTGCTGCTGCAGTTTCAGGGTCTGCGCTACTGCCCAGCGATCCAGGGCCAGCATGTCTTTGGCATCCAGCATGTCAGTAGCTGGATGGAAGCCATTCAGGTTGGCCAACAGGAAGCGTGCCGTGTTACGAATGCGACGATAGGAATCTGTCATCCTTTTTAAAATTTCATCAGAAAAACTCATCTCGGTACTGTAGTCGGTGGCGGCGATCCATAATCGCAAAATATCTGCGCCCAGCGAGTTACAGATTTGAATAGGGTCCACGCCGTTACCCAATGATTTGGACATTTTTTTGCCGTTGGCATCCACCGTGAAACCGTGGGTGAGGGCACATTTATAAGGCGAATCACCATGGATGGCGACTGAGGTTAACAATGAGGACTGGAACCAGCCACGGTGCTGGTCCGAGCCTTCCAGATATAAATCGGCTGGACGATGCAAGTCTTCACGATGTTCGAGTACGCAGGCATGGGTGACGCCGGAATCGAACCAGACGTCCAGGGTGTCACTAACCTTGTCATAGTGCTCGGCTTCGCGACCCAGCAGGGTTGCTGGATCCATGGAAAACCAGGCGTCGATACCTTCTTTTTCAATGGACTGTGCTACCTGTTCAATCAGTTCGGAGCTGTTGGGATGCAGCTCACCGGTTTCTTTATGTACAAACAGGGTGATGGGCACACCCCAGGTGCGTTGCCGTGAAATACACCAGTCGGGTCGGCTTTCTACCATGCCTTCTATTCGCGCCTTACCCCAGTCTGGCATCCAGTGGGTTTCATTGATCGCTTTCATGGCATTATCGCGCAGGTGATTCTGGCTCATGCTGATGAACCACTGAGGGGTGGCACGGAAGATGATCGGAGTTTTATGGCGCCAGCAATGGGGATAACTGTGTTTCAATTTCTTGTGTTTGAGTAGTGCCTGTCTGTCTTCCAGTACTTTGAGGATGTCGTCATTGGCCTTATTCACATGCAGGCCGGCAAACAGTTCGGTGTCTGGCAGGAATACGCCGTTGCTGCCTACCGGGTTATACACTTCCAGTCCGTATTTCTGGCCCACGATAAAGTCATCCTGACCATGACCGGGTGCGGTATGTACCGCTCCGGTTCCGGCTTCTGTGGTGACGTGATCCCCTAGAATGACGGGTATTTGTCGATCATAGAAAGGATGTTGCAGTAACTGATGCTCCAGGGCCTGGCCCTGGCAGCGACCGATGACCTTGAACTTGTCTGAACCATAACGTTCCAGTGCCTGTTTATGCAGGGCGTCGGCAAGTATCAGGTTAATCGGTCCGATAGAGGTCGTTGCCTGCACCAGTACATAGTCCAGTTCAGGATGCAGGGATACCGCCATATTGGCAGGCAGGGTCCAGGGTGTGGTAGTCCAGATGACTGCAGCAACCGGATGATTATTGGTGTCGGCCTTAAAGATTTCAAACATGGCAGCGGCATCAATGGCTTTAAAGGCTACATCGATGGCCGGGGAGGTTTTGTCATAATACTCAACTTCTGCCTCGGCCAGCGCAGAGCCACAGTCAAGACACCAGTGCACGGGTTTACTGCCCTTGTGCAGATGACCTTTATCGATAATCTTGCCCAGGGTACGCACGATGTTGGCTTCGAACGAGTAGTCCATGGTGAGATAGGGATTGTCCCAGTCACCTAGTACACCCAGGCGTTTAAAACCATGGCGTTGACGATTAACCTGGGATTGAGCATATTCGCGGCATTTGTCGCGGAAGGTTTTGGCATCCACTTTTACCCCGGGTTTGCCGACTTTTTTCTCCACATTCAGCTCAATGGGCAGGCCGTGGCAGTCCCAGCCTGGGACATAGGGGGCGTCATATCCGTCCAGGGTGCGGCTTTTGACGATAATATCCTTGAGGATTTTGTTAACAGCATGCCCAAGATGGATTTCACCATTGGCATAGGGAGGGCCATCGTGCAGGATGAAGGATGGACGCCCTGTGCAGGCCTCACGAATTTGCTGATACAGGTTTTTTTCTTCCCATTGTTTTAACATATTCGGTTCACGCTGGGCCAGATTGCCGCGCATGGGGAAAGCTGTATCGGGTAAATTTAACGTGGATTTATAATCGCTCACTACTGTTTCCGTTAACGTTGTGCGGCAAAAAAGGTTTTTGCCTGTTCGCTGTCTTTAACTATTTGCTGTTTCAATGCTTCAAAAGATTCGAAGCGTTGCTCGTTTCGCAATTTGTGTTTGAATTGTACACAAACCTGCTCACCATAAATGACTTTATCAAAATCAAATAAATGCACTTCCAGTTGCAGGTGATGGCCATCTACAGTGGGGCGTTTGCCAATATTGGCAACACCCTCGATGATCCGGTTTTCAATGCCGGTCATGGTTACCGCATAGACGCCGGTCAAGGGTGTGGCATGACGATGTAGCTTGATATTGGCGGTGGGAAAACCGATGGTGCGTCCCCGCTTGTCGCCATGGGCTATGCGGCCGCACATCTGGTAGCTATGCCCCAGCATTTTTTCCGCCAGTTCCAGCTCATCATCAGATAATGCATTGCGTATCCGAGTACTGCTGATGCGCTTCCCATCCAGGCAATGGCTGTGGGAGTTCACCACTTCAAATCCGTATTTTTTGCCCGCGGCATGCAGCATGTCGAAATCACCTGCCCGGCCTTTACCAAAACGAAAGTCATCGCCGATCACCAGGTAACGCACATGCAGCTGATCCACCAGAACATGCTGGATGAATGCTTCTGCAGTCAGTTCAGCCAGCCAGTGGTTGAACTTGATGCAGAGAAATTGATCGATACCGGTGTTTTCCAGGGCGATAAATTTTTCTCTCAAGCGAGTCAGGCGGGATGGAGCCTGCTCGGGTGCGAAATATTCCTGGGGTAATGGTTCGAAGCTCATAATACAGGCGTCCAGATCCAGTTCCCGGGCTTTTTCCAGCAGACGTTTTAATATCAGCTGATGACCCAGGTGTACACCATCGAAATTACCAATGGTGAGTGCGCAGGCCCTGTGTCTGTCCTGTAAATTGTGCAGTCCCCGGATAAGTTCCATGTGTGTTTTGGCTTCGCCCAAAAAACAGCGATTATAACCTATTCTGCTGAGGTCTAAGGAAATTTCACTGTATTAATGGCGTAGTTGTGCAGGTCTGAAGCCTGTACCGATCAGACTTACAAAATAGACCAGGGCGGCGATGACGATAAAGCCCGTCAGATAACTGATTCGATCCAGTATCAGCCATTGATTCCAGGTCTCCAGCGACGGAGAAAAAACCACCAGGAATGCAGCCATGAGCAGATTGGCAATTAATGTACGAGAACCCAGTGATAACCAGCCAGCTTGAGGTTGGTAGATACCCTGCCTGCGCAAGCCGAGGTAGAGCATGATTGCATTCATATAGGCGGATGTCGTGGTGGCCAGAGCCAGGCCTGCATGAGGGCCATCAATGCTCCAGACCACCATGGGTAGCACAAATAAAACATTGAGAAACATGTTGGCAATCATGGCCCGTATGGCAATACGAACCGGGGTTTTTGTGTCCTGCCGCGCGTAATAGCCTGGTGCCAGAACTTTAATGAAGATGAAGGCTGGCAATCCAAGAGAGTAGGCCATCAGGCTCATGCGGGCCATGTGTGCATCCTGTAAATCGAACTGGCCATAGTTGAACAGGGTCACCAGCATGGGGCCGGAAAGTAGTAGTAAACCCAGGGCAGCGGGTAAGGCAAAGACAAATACCAGCCGCAATGCCCAGTCCAGGGTTTTATTGAACTGTTCCAGGCTTTGTCGGGCGTGCTGTTTGGACAGGCTGGGCAGGATCACCGTGGCCAGCGCCACTCCGAATACGCCCAGGGGGAACTCTACCAGACGATCGGAGTAGTAGAGCCAGCTGACACTGCCCGCCACCAGAAAAGAGGCGATGATGGTATCAAACAACAGGTTGATCTGAGCCACCGATGAACCGATGATGGCCGGGATCATTAATTTAATGATTTTGCTGACGCCCTCGTGATGGCGCTTGAAGCTTGGCCGGGGCATCAGGCCCAGTTTCAGTAAAAAGGGAAACTGGAACAGCAATTGTAGCAAACCCGCCAGTGCCACGCCCCAGGCCAGTGCCACTACCGGTTGCTGGAAATGGGGTGATAACCAGATAGCTGCCGAAATCAGACTTAAATTCAACAGCACCGGGGTGAAGGCCGGTACCGCAAACTGGTTGAAGCTGTTTAATATGCCGCCGGCAAATGCCGTGAGCGCAATAAAAAAGATATAGGGGAAGGTGATGCGCAGCATCTCTGAGGTTAACTGGTAACGGTCCGGTTCGTCCCAGAAGCCCGGTGCAAACAGCATCACAAGTAAGGGGGCGGCAAGTGAACCCAGAGCACTGATAATTAATAGTAAGCCGCCCAGAGAGCCGGCAACATGGTTAATCAGGTCTTTGAGGGCTTCGCGGCTCCTGGTTTCCTTATATTCTGAGAATACGGGGACAAAAGCTTGTGAAAAAGCGCCCTCGGCGAACAGGCGGCGCATAAAATTAGGGATTTTAAAGGCCACGAAGAAAGCATCTGTGCCGCCGGAAGCGCCAAAAAATGCAGCAAGAATGATGTCTCTTAACAGCCCCAGTATGCGAGACAGGAATGTCATCATGCCGACCACGACTGTGGACTTAAGTAATTTCTGGCTCAGGATTATTCTTCCATCTGTATGATGAGTTGTTCATGCACATAGGCATTGATCAGCAAGGTCTGTTCTTCATCCAGGTCCTTAAATTGCATACCATGTCTGAATTGTGCCTCCCCTGCTTCCTGCTCATCCGGGAAAGTAAGGTTGCGGATTATAGCCGGAACTTTCAGGTATTTGTCTATGCCACTGATGGAGAGCTCTACGGAAATCAGCAATTCATCACCAATATTGCCTAGTTGTTGAGAACACTGGATCAATGAACCTGTGCCGCTGGTATTGAGCATGCTGGCAGAGATGTTATTGCTGTTAGCATTCTGCACTGAAATGATAAGTTCGGTATTCACCCGACGCGAGCCACGTACCGCTTTCGATTCAACGTCTGTTGGATGTTTAAGGTGTATATGTGGATAGGGGGCAGTATAGAATCGCAGCACCTCTGATTCGAATCCATACATATTATTGTCCTGCATCATGCGTACGATGAAGTGCTGATTTTCGCGTAACAGGGGTAATTTCCCATTAACCGTGGGTGCGGTGATAATAATACTACGATTTGGAGCGTGGCCGATGACTTTGGCATTAAGTCGCTCACGACCTTCATCGGGTATGAATTGGAGCTGTACCAGATCGCCCAGTTTGACTTTAAAATCCGCTTGGTCTTTCATATTTTCGTTTATTATTAGTAGTTTAGCCCTGGTTGTTTGGATTCTAGCCTATTTTGGTTGACAAAAGGGTCCAAAACTGGCAATTTATGCGCCCTTGATTTTTTCGTTACAGGACAAGTACCTTGGCTAACTCTCCACAAGCAAGAAAACGTGCGCGTCAGGCTGAAAAGCGTCGGACCCACAATACTGGTATGCGTTCTATGTTCCGGACCTACATCAAAAAGGTTGTATACGCTATCGAAGCTGGTGACAAGGCGCAAGCAGAAACTGCTTACAAGGCAGCGATACCTGTAATTGATAGTATCTGCAATAAAGGTCTGGTACACAAGAACAAAGCGGCACGCCACAAGAGCCGACTCAATCAGCGCATCCGAGCGATGTCATAAGCTGATTTAAGTGACAGGCTATAGAAAACCGGCTCAGGCCGGTTTTTTTATGGCTTTTTGCCACGGAGGCACAGAGAACACGGAGTAAATCTTAATGTTTTTTAGATTAAGGTGGCATTGCTCTACGGCACGTATTGTATTGCTGACCATTAACAATCTCTGTGTCTCCGTGGCAAAAAATTAAAAAATAATCAAATTATCCCGATGGATCAGCTCAGGTTCGTCGACGTAGCCTAATATCGACTCTATTTCCTTACTCGGGCGGCCCTTGATTTTGGCCGCTTCTATTGCATTGTAGTTGACCAGGCCTCGAGCGATTTCACTGCCGTCCGGTGCCAGGCAGCTGACCATTTCGCCACGTACGAAATTGCCAATGACAGAGGTTACACCGACGGCCAGCAGGCTCTTGCCGGATTTTTTCAACACTTTGGCGGCACCCTCGTCGAGTTGCAGGCTACCGGATGTTTTCAGCTGGCCCGCCAGCCACTGTTTACGCGCGGCGATGGGCTCTCGGTCGGGAAGCAACAGGGTGCCCAGAGGTTCATTGTCGGCAATACGAGTCAGTGCATTTGGGCTGCGGCCGCTGGTAATCAGGGTCGCAGTGCCTGAGCGGGCGGCTCGTTGTGCGGCACTGATTTTGGTGCTCATCCCTCCCTGTCCCAGATGACCGGCGCTGGGGCCGGCCATTTTCTGAAACGCAGGGTCATTGGCCATGCCTTGTGAAATCAGTTCCGCGTCCGGGTTACTGTTCGGGTCTGCGGTAAACAGTCCCTGCTGATCGGTCAGGATTATCAATACATCGGCTTCTACCAGATTGGCCACCAGGGCGGCGAGGGTGTCATTGTCTCCAAAGCGGATTTCATCGGTAGCCACAGTGTCGTTTTCATTGATGATCGGGATGGTGTGCAGGTCGAGCAGGGTGCGCAGGGTGCTACGAGCGTTTAAATAGCGTTTTCGGTTACTGAGGTCATCATGGGTGAGCAGGATTTGAGCCGTATGCAGGCCGTGTTTCTTGAAGCAGGATTCATAGCTTTGCACCAGGCCCATCTGGCCAACAGCCGCAGCGGCCTGAAGTTCATGAACCGCATGGGGTCGTATGTGCCAGCCCAGGCGCGCCATGCCTTCGGCCACTGCGCCGGAGGAAACCAGCAGGATTTCCTTGCCCTGTTCACCGAGTTTTGCGATTTGCTCCGCCCAGCTGGCAATGGCGGCCGTGTCCAGCCCGCGGCCCTCATCGGTAACCAGGGAACTGCCAATTTTAATCACCCAGCGCCTGGAATTAGCCAGCTCTTGACGCGTCTTCATCGTTTTCTTCCAGATAATTCATGATATCGAATATCAGTTCTTTGGTGCCATCAGCACTGATGGCCGATATTTCATAAACCGGCCCTGTCCACTGGAGTTGCTCTACGATGTGCCGACAAACGACTTCGGCGTCTTCTTTGGGCAGTAAATCCGTCTTATTGAGCACTAACCAGCGCGGTTCATCCAGCATGGCTGGGTTGAATTTTTCCAGTTCATGGAGGATTTTATTGGCACTGTCCACTGGATCTGACTGATCGAAGGGTGCGATGTCGATAATATGCAGTAGTATCCGGGTACGGCTCAGGTGTTTTAGGAATTGAATGCCCAGGCCAGCCCCTTCTGCAGCACCTTCAATGAGGCCTGGAATATCGGCGATCACGAAGCTGCGTAGGGCATCCACGTCAACCACACCGAGATTGGGGTGTAATGTAGTGAATGGGTAATTGGCGACCTTGGGTCGAGCAGAAGATACGGCGCGTATAAGTGTGGACTTGCCCGCATTGGGCAGGCCGAGCAGACCAACATCCGCCAGCACTTTGAGTTCGAGCCTCAGGTCTCGGCGCTCACCCTTGCTGCCTTCGGTACATTGACGAGGTGTGCGATTAACTGAGCTTTTGAAGCGGGTATTGCCCAGGCCATGAAAGCCGCCCTGGGCCACCAGTAGTATTTGCTGGTCTGCAACGATGTCACCAATCAGCTCTTCTGTGTCAACATCATAAACCAGGGTGCCGACCGGTACAGGAATAAAGAGATCCTCAGCGCTCTTACCGGTCATTTTGCGCCCCGCACCCTTCTGGCCCTGATCTGCAGTGTAGGTTCGAATGGTGCGGAAATCGGACAGGGTATTTAAATCGTGGCTGCCGATAAGGTATACAGAGCCGCCATCACCACCATCGCCGCCGTCAGGTCCGCCCCTTGGAATGAATTTTTCACGTCGGAAACTGACGGTGCCATTGCCACCGTTGCCAGCGATGACCTTTATGGTAACTTCATCAACAAAGCGCATTTGAGACTCCGTGGTTTAAACGATGGACGCAGAGACTCAGAGGCACAGAGAGGAATTGCGTGATATTGGTCTGGTTCATGGTGTATCTATCAGGTTTTGATGCAGTATATATAAATTAAAAACATTGCGCCTCTGTGTTAAGAATATAAAAACAAAAAAAAGCCCCGTCTAGTGACAGGGCTTTTTTGATCGCTTATATGAGATTCCTTAGGCAGGAACGATGCTCACAGTTTTGCGATTATGTTTGCCTTTGATCTCGAATTGTACTCGACCTTCAGCAGTCGCAAATAGCGTGTGGTCACGACCCATGCCAACATTATCGCCGGCGTGGAACTTGGTGCCACGTTGGCGAACAAGAATATTACCGGCCAGTACTTCCTGGCCGCCAAATTTCTTCACACCCAGTCGTTTCGATTGTGATTCACGACCGTTACGGGTACTACCTGCCGCTTTTTTATGTGCCATCTATATATCCTCTTAACTAACAGGTTTAACCGTTGATAGTGGTTATTTCAATTTCAGTATAGTACTGACGATGACCTGTTTTTTTCTGGTGATGTTTACGGCGGTGGAATTTCATGATTTCAATTTTCTTGCCACGACCATGAGATTTGATTTTGGCAGTAACTTTGCCACCATCTATCATCGGGCTGCCGATTTTTAAATTATCACCATCGGCGATCATAAGAACCTGATCCAGCTCGATACTGTCACCTTCGTTGCCGTCGAGTTTTTCGACTTTGAGGTATTGACCCTCTGCAACCTTGTATTGCTTACCACCGGTTTTGACTACAGCGTACATGACCGGACAACTCCAAATTAATTCGATTCACGGAAAGGGCGGGAATTTTAGCGGCTTGTGGCAGAAGTCACAAGGGGCGATGCCGGTTATTTTCAGCTTTTTTGCATGATTGGCTGCAAAAAAGTGGATTTTCAACCATCTATCTTGTGAGAAGCCCCTGGATACCGGATAATTGCGCTCCAATTAACGCAGATTTTATCAGAATCCACATCTAATGAATATAGAACAGATCAAGACGCTCACCGACGACGATATGCAGGCAGTGGACGCGGTAATCCGGGAGCGACTGGCTTCCGATGTGGTTCTGGTGAATCAGCTCAGCCATTATATAGTTAATTCCGGTGGCAAGCGTTTACGTCCATTGCTCAGTATTATCGCCTCCCGAGCCTATGATTATCAGGGTCAGCACCATTTTACCCTGGCGGCGATTATCGAGTTTATCCATACCGCCACTTTGTTGCATGACGATGTGGTGGATGAATCCAATATGCGTCGAGGCCGTGAAACCGCCAATGCCCTGTTTGGTAATGCGGCCAGTGTGCTGGTAGGTGATTTTCTATATTCCCGTGCTTTCGAGATGATGGTGGAAGTAAAAAGCATGAAAGTCATGCAGATTCTGGCAGAAACTACCAACATTATTGCCGAAGGTGAGGTGTTGCAATTAATGAACTGCCATGATGCAGACACCACCGAGCAACGTTATCTGGATGTAATCCATGCCAAAACTGCCAAATTGTTTGAAGCGGCCACGCGACTGGGTGCGGTGATTACCAATCGGCCACAAGAAGAAGAACAGGCCATGGCTGATTATGGCATGCATCTGGGCACCGCCTTTCAGCTCATCGACGATGTGCTGGACTACAGTTCTTCCAGTGAACAGATGGGTAAGAATGTGGGCGATGATCTGGCCGAGGGTAAACCCACATTGCCACTGATCTATGCCATGAGAAACGGCACAAAAGAGCAGGCTGCTATTGTCCGTAAAGCCATAGAAGAAGGTGGCCTGGACTATATTGATCAGGTAATGGAGGCCATAGGGGCTACTGGCGCCATTGCCTATGCGGAGGAAACGGCAAAAAAAGAAGCGAAACTAGCCATAGAGCAATTGGCGCATCTGCCGGATTCGCCCTATAAAGAGGCATTGATTGGGTTAGCAAAATTTTCTGTAGATCGTTCTTTCTAGAATCTTCATCTGATGTTATAAATATCAACACTGGATGTTTATCCAGTAGCCAAGATATCGGAGTGTAGCTCAGCCTGGTAGAGCACTACGTTCGGGACGTAGGGGTCGGAGGTTCGAATCCTCTCACTCCGACCAGTTAAATCAATAAGTTACTGTTTCTTTTCTAAAATATAACTACCTGCAATAGCTTTTATGGGGCGCATATGGGGCGAATTACAGAAATTATTTTTGTATTTATTCGCCTGCTAAGTTCCATGTATTCAAAAACAGTGGTTTTCCCTATATTAGAGCAGCACCGTTTGGTAACCAATTGGTGTGCAAATGGTGTCAAAATGGCAATCGTGATATATACTACTATTATGTCTAAAGAATCTGAAAATTACCGTATAAACATCCGTTCGACGTCGGAGGTATGTGCGTTTCTTGATCAGATAATTGATATTGGTATATATGGTAAGACTCGGTCTGAAGTAGCAAAAAGTTTAATTGCTATTGAGATTGAGAGATTTATTAGAGAAGGTTTGATTACTGTAAAGATTAATAAGTAATTAATTGTGACAAGTATCTATTTGTATGAATTTTTCTATGAGATGATATTTATCGGTTTTACGAACCAGAAGAAGTAAATGGAACTAGAGAATATTGTATATCCTAATCAGCCTTTAGTTGACGTGGTTTTTGAGGTGCGTTTTCCAGGTGAAGTCAGGGTGGAATGTGAAAGGCATCTTTTTTGGGAAAAAATTAGAGATGATTATCCTAATGTTTTGGTGCCACAACAAACTCCCGAAAAGCCATTAGCATTAATGCCATATAAATTCAGAAAGGCTGATGGCTCAATGACAGTGATGGTATGCATGAACTCATTCGCAGTGTCAGCTACAATATACCCTGGTTTTGATGAGTTTAGTCGTGAAGTTTTAAAAATATATAAATTATTTGGCGAAACATTTGAGATTAAGAAGTTAAATAGGGTTGGCTGGAGATATATTAATATTATTCCATTTGTAAGAGAGAAAGGATTTATACCTCTCGCTCGATTTCTTAAAATTGGACTCAAATTGCCAGAATCAATACCAAAAGAATTTAAGAGTTTAAATTTGATGTTTGAGTCTGTAGAAAAAGGAGTTTCTGTAATTACCCAATTACAAGCCATCCAAAGGGATGTTAATGCGGCAGAACTAGAAGAAGCCTTGCTTTTGGATTTTGATTTTGGGCGCGTTTCAGATGTAGAGAATGAGCTGAAATTTAAAAATGTCCCAGAATATATGCATGAAGCTCACGTTAAAACAAGATGCTTATTTGAAGATTTTATATCAGATGAATATAGGCGGTATTTGTTAGGAGATGTCATATGAGTGTTGCAAAAGAGTATATGTATGGTGAAGTTGAAAAATATGGATGGTCACCAAGTAAAGATGATGATGGTGGATTGTTATCAAGATACGAAGAAAAGCATGAGATTCCAAGGGTATTTAAGATGCCTATGTATGTTTTTGTATCGGGTGAAAAAATCATACAGAGCAATAAGCCGGTAGAAGTTACTTTTTCATATGAAGATAATCAGTATTTTGCTAGTAATGATGCTCTTGATGTATTTGCCTATGGAGATACTATAGAGCTGGCTGTTGAGGATTTCTCTCAACACATTATATATTTTTATGAGTTTTATTTATCAAAAGATAGGGATGAATGTATGGGGCAAGCATTAAAGTTAAAAGAATTATACGATGGTTTTTCTATAGTTAAATAAATTGAAAAAGCAAGGGATATGAAGATAGAGAGAAAAAATATTTGTAAAAATCTCCCTAAAAAAGGATTTGTAGAAGATGATAGTGGGCATCATCTTTACTTTCATTTTTATTATGATGGTGTTCTGACAGGGGCTTATACATATATATCTCATTCGGCAAAGCACAAAGATTATTCTAATGCTATTTTGACTAAAATGCGTCAGCAATTGAAGCTTAATTCGAATAGAGATGTAGTAGAGCTTGTAAACTGCCCAATGGATGAAGAGGAATATATAGCAATATTAAAACAAAAGGGATTTATTGAGTAGTTGTTTGAGTTGTATTTAGGTCTTTAGATCTGTCTCATCTGTTGC
>JBLYYN010000033.1:0-4601 GCA_048550535.1 Gammaproteobacteria bacterium | reverse complement strand
GTACGTTATTTCGAATGGGCAGATATGCTGGCTAATTCTACAGGGGTTTTATTGGCGCTGATGCTTGCTCCAACGCGTTTTGCCAACAGTTTACACTGGTTTGAAATACGAATGGCTTCAGTGCATCAACCCTGAGATACAGAAGTCTTCAGGCTTTTTAATGCCTGTAGTCGGAGCTGACGGATTGCATCAGCCATTTCCTTACCTTGCAGATTCTGCTCTTTTAGTGGCGCAATATCTATGTTTGTCGCCAGTTCTCTGGCCTGTTTGAAATATCCGCCCTGAGGGTAATCGCTGTGTTCATATCCTTTACGGCCTTTGGCGTCAGCCTCGCAGGCGAGTAAAAAACTTTCGAAGCGGTCGCCTTTACGGATGGCATCCAGCCCCTCCAGGGTTTTTAGCAATGTTGCTGGTTTTAGTTCAAATGCGCGATGCACATGCAGGTGATAACGCGAAGTGATAATCGCAAGATCGCGGAAGTCATTGGGGATTCGTAAGCGCTGACAGACAGCTTGAATTGTTTTTACGCCTTTTTCTTCGTGCCCGTGATGACTAGGCCATGCAGATTGCGGTGTCTGGCCTTTTCCAAGGTCGTGCATAAGTGCGGCAAAACGTATAACAGGCTGTGGGCTAAGTATAACCGCTTGCTGTAATACCATCATGCTATGTAGGCCTGTATCAATTTCGGGATGGTGTTTTTCAGGTTGTGGAATACCAAACAGACAATCCAGTTCCGGTAATATTTTTTGTAATGCACCGCATTCACGCAATAGTGTGAAAAATACTTCGGGATTACGTTCGCCCAGTGCTTTATGCATTTCCTGCCAGATACGCTCTGCTACCAGAGCATCTACTTCTCCTGCACTAACCATGGATGACATCAGTTGTAGGGTGTCTGCAGCAACAGTAAAGCCGAGATGAGCATAACGAGCCGCAAAGCGTGCTACTCGCAGAATGCGAACAGGGTCTTCACTGAAAGCCGGTGAAACATGACGCAGTAATTTGTTGTTTAAATCCTGCTGGCCTTGATAAGGGTCAATGATCTTGCCTTTGTCATCCTGAGCCATGGCATTAATAGTCAGGTCACGGCGCAACAGGTCATCTTCAAGGCTGACGTCCGGTGTGGTGTGTACGGAAAATCCGGTATAGCCGCTGGATGTTTTGCGTTCAGTGCGTGCCAGGGCGTATTCGTCTTTTGTTTCGGGGTGTAGAAAAACCGGGAAATCTTTACCTACCTGCTGGTAACCCAGGTCGAGCATTTGTTGGACGCTGGCACCTACCACGACCCAGTCATGCTCCTTAACAGGGTAATTTAAAAGTGAATCGCGAACAGCGCCGCCAACGAGATAAATTTTCATAGTAGATCAGTCAAGCATATGTTGAAAGGCAGTATAGGCTGTTCTAGTCGTATTGTTAAGACGTACGGGCAGCCCTGAATAATCTCATCATGACTTGTTCAGGGGAGCCCTGGTTAAAGCGTCAGGTGATAATTAATTTTCTAGCGTGCATATATATCGAGGACGTCAGCCAGCTGTTTGGCGCTAACTGGCTTGGTTAGAAATCCATTCATCCCGGCTTCAATGCATTTGTTTTTATCTTCTGATGTGGCTTTGGCAGTGATAGCAATGATCGGTAATGGCGATGTATGTGATATCTGTTCTTTTTCAAGCTTGCGCCATTGTCTTGTGGCTTCAATGCCATCAAGGTTGGGCATGTGTACGTCCATAAATACAACATCATAGTGATGTTTATGCATGGCATAGAGAGCAGTGTTGCCATCTGTGGCTACATCCACATTATGGCCTAGATCAGTCAGGTAGTTATAGATAATGCTGGCATTAATTTCACTATCTTCCGCAATTAGAACGTGGCAATTTTTTGTTAATTGGCTCGGTATAGATGGTGCGTGATCGTAAGATAAAAGTTTATCTATGATGTGTAAAAAATTTTGCCTGGCAATGGGTTTTGTTGTAGTGGCCTGTACATCATTCATGATGCCTGGCTCGGTAAGGCCAATGTATTTAATGTAGGTGGCATAGAGAATGGGTGCGTCCGAATCGGCTTCAAGACGTATGCGCTTGATGAGGTCCTGCGCATTATTGTTTCTCAGTGTCTCGCATAAAATTATGAGGTCAAAGAGTTTGTTTTTTTCACGTCCCCATATGATGTGCGCGATTAGATTGTCTCTGCCATTGGTGGTATAGGTTTCGAGGCCTAGTTGTTCACAATAGTTTAAAATAATAAAGCGATTAATTTCATCAGGTTCGAATACCAGGGCACGTTTGTTTTTGTGTGCTGTGGCTATTGCTGTGTCTGACTTATCTGTTTTCCAGTTGAAACGTAGTGCCAGCGTAGTTTGGTCATTTTCACCATATTTAATGTCAAAAGTACCACCCATCAGGCGTGTCAGTTGAGAGCCTATACGTAAGGCCAGTGCTTCATTGGTTTCAGTCAGGTCGGAAAGATAGATTTGAGAGCTGCCTGCAGCCTGCTGGTATTGTATCTCAATGCAGCAGTTGCTATGGTCCTGGCTGTTAAATTCTTCTGCCCATGCTTGTAAATAGACGTTGCCCTGGATTGCATTATCAATGGCATAACGGATTAAATTGGATAATAACTGACGCAGTCTCTGTGGGTCGCTAATAATTTTTACAGGTAGGCTGGCATTTATGTAGCTATTGATTTCGATGTTTTTTTCATGGGCAAATGGGGCCAGGCTAGTAACCAGGCTGTCGATTAACTGTCCAGCATCAAAGCTGGTCTGGTTAAACAGAATTTTACCTTTTTCGATTCTTGAGAAATCAACGATATCCTCAATAATTTCCTGTAATGAATTACTGGATTGGCTGAGAGCCTGAAGGTATTGCTGTTGTTGTGTGTCTAGTTTGGTTTTGTTGAGCAGGTCAATCATGCCAACCACACCACCTATCGGAGTGCGAATCTGGTAAGTCATGTTGGAAAGAAATTCGTTTTTTGCTTTATTGGCCAGATCGGCTTCTAACACTGCCGTCTGCATGCGTTTTTGCATGTTATACAGGTATATAGGCAGGGCAATGATTAAAAATAAAAATGCAACGGTGTCTAGGGTAAGTGTGTCCCATGCATTTTCAGAAATTATCAGGATGTTGTAACCGATAATCGTTAGAATAACTGCTGCTAGTAAAAAGTTTTTGCCATAGCGTGTGCCGTAGCCAATGTAGATCCACAGGTATACCAATACATAAACGCTGTTAATGCCTCCGGTTAAAAAAGAGGAAAATGTTGCACTGGAAATGTCCAGGCCCAATGCAATGTAACGGCGAATGGTAGATTGAGGAACTACAAAGAGACTTATTAATAAAATGAGGCTGTAAGCGAAATACAGGACGGCAAAGCTTTTAAGGGTTTGTACTTCGGGTGTGAAATAGCCGCTGCTAATACCAGACGATATATAGATGTAGCTTAATATGCCGATAGATACACGAATTGTGCCCTGAATTAGTTCTGAGTTTTTTAAATCGATCATAAATATTTTATTTTGGGCATGCTTGATCGTTATGGCCTGGTTGTATGTTTAGAAATGGCAAGAAAAAAGCGGCAGCTAACTTCGTCTAGCCTGTCGTCTGTTGTGATCCAGATTTAGGTTTTTCTGGCGTTGGCCCAGGAAGTTTGGAATGATGGCTTCAATAGTGGTTGGGAATTTTACGCCGTTTTTACAGATACTGTCAGTTTTTAGTGAATTGAAGTTGTCTACAGAAAAAGGTTTTCCGGGAAATCTCTCAAGCAGGCTGGCTTGGATTCTGGAAATGGTATCCGGTAACTTGATGATGATTCGATTTAGCCCCATGGTTTCAGCGGTATAGGTGACTAACTCAAAAAGTGTATATTGTCTAGGGCCGCACAGGTCATATCGTTGGCCAAAGCTTGATTTTTTATACAGGCTATCGGCCATAAATTGCACCAGGTCTTCGACATATATCGGAGCAAATCGCGCATTTGGGCAGGCCAGGGGAAAGAAGACCGGACTCAGCTTTAATAGCTTAGCAAATCGGTTGAAGAAGCTGTCATCATGGCCAAACACAATGGAGGGACGAAAACTGGTGACTTTGATGCTGCCAGCAAATGCATGCATGTGATTTTCGCCATCGCCTTTGCTGCGTAAATAGTGGCTAGAACCAGAATTAGCATCGGCATTGAGTGCACTCATGTGCAATATGCGCTGTATTTTGTTGCTATGGCTGGCGTTTAATATTTTTCTTGGTAATTCGACGTGCGATTGCCTGAATCCGTCGCCTTTATGGCCTCGCTCATTAAGAATGCCAATCAGGTTGATAACCGTATCCATGCCGGCAAAATGTTGTTCCAGCTCGTCTTGTTGATGGATGTCGGCTTCCACAACTTCAACATTGTTGAGTACCAGTAAGTGATTGCAGTTGGATTTACGTCGGGTCAGTACCCGAATCGATTTATTTTGTCTGACCAGCTTGCTGATCAGGTGTGTGCCGATAAAGCCGCCACCACCTAAAACACAAATTTTCTGGATATCCATTGTCATGCCTTAGCGTTTAAAATTATTATTGCTGTTATCTTGACAAAACTTTGTAACTAACACAATCTTGATG
>JBLYYN010000032.1:0-3982 GCA_048550535.1 Gammaproteobacteria bacterium | reverse complement strand
TGGCCTGATCATGGGTCTGCAATATGTGGTCGGGGACTTCCTGTTCCCCGAAATTCCCTTCAATGTTGCCCGTATGGTGCATACCAATACGTTGATCGTCTGGCTATTGTTTGGCTTTATGGGCGCCGCCTATTACCTGATTCCTGAGGAAGCAGAAACTGAACTATACAGTCCCAAACTAGCAGTAATTTTATTCTGGGTATTCCTCGCTGCCGCAGGTTTAACCGTAGCGGCTTACCTGTTAGTCAACTATTCAACACTGGCCGCCATTACCGGCAATGATCTATTACCGACCATGGGTCGAGAATTCCTGGAACAACCGACTATCACTAAAATCGGAATCGTTGTAGTCGCCCTGGGTTTTCTCTTCAACATTGGTATGACGATTTTGAAAGGTCGCAAAACCAGTATCAATCTGGTGTTGCTCATCGGCCTGGTCGGTCTTGCTGTGTTCTTCCTGTTCTCTTTCTACAATCCTGAAAACCTGGTATTGGATAAATATTTCTGGTGGTGGGTGGTTCATCTGTGGGTAGAAGGTGTGTGGGAGCTGATCATGGGTGCTATCCTGGCCTTCGTATTGATTAAAGTCACAGGTGTTGACCGTGAAGTGATCGAAAAATGGCTGTATATCATTATCGCCATGGCATTGATCACGGGTATTCTGGGTACAGGTCATCACTTCTACTGGATCGGTACGCCTGAATACTGGCAGACCATTGGTTCTATCTTTTCAGCACTGGAACCTATTCCATTCTTCATGATGACTCTGTTTGCCTTTAACATGGTTAACCGTCGTCGTCGCGAGCACCCAAACAAAGCCGCGACTTTATGGGCGCTGGGTACTGCGGTAATGGCTTTCCTGGGCGCAGGTGTGTGGGGCTTCCTGCATACCCTGGCTCCGGTTAACTACTATACTCATGGCACACAGATAACAGCGGCCCATGGTCATATGGCTTTCTACGGTGCCTATGTCATGATCGTGATCACTATCATTTCCTATGCCATGCCACTGATCCGTGGCCGAGCTGCAGCCAACAGCCCGAAAGCTCAGGTAGTTGAAATGTGGAGCTTCTGGTTAATGACCATCTCTATGGTGTTCATAACCCTGTTCCTCACCGGCGCCGGTATACTGCAGGTCTGGTTACAGCGCTATAGTGAATCGCCCCAGTCATTCATGACGGTTCAGGACAATATCGCCATATTTTACTGGATGCGTGAAATAGCCGGTGTGGTGTTCCTGATCGGACTGATCACTTATATCACCAGCTTCTTTATAGGTGGTGAAGAAAATGGAGCCGAACAAGATGCAAAAGTAGCATCTGCATAAAGCCTTAATGTCCGGACCGAAAGGTCCGGACATTTTTAAAACTGTGTGACTGGCAAGCAGACAAATATTCATCACTGTTTTTATGAAATGTTTTAAACGAGACATTTGATACAAACAATAAAAATCATAAATGCCCTAACCCCAGGAGGCAGGCATGAAAGAATTACCGGCCGAAGTGGCAGATCTTAAAGCTCAGCCAGAGCTCCCTTATTATTTGCCCCACGGTAATGAAATCGAATTATTCCAGCACGCCTATAACAACCAGTTACCGCTATTAATTAAAGGTCCCACCGGTTGTGGTAAAACTCGCTTTATCACCCATATGGCGAAAAAGCTGGGACGACCTCTTTATACGGTTTCCTGTCATGATGATTTAACGGCTTCGGATTTGATCGGCCGTCACCTGATCGGTGATGGCACCACTTACTGGAATGACGGCCCCTTAACCCGTGCCGTGCGTGAAGGCGCCATCTGTTATCTGGATGAAGTGGTGGAAGCACGCAAGGACACCACCGTAGTCATCCATCCCTTGAGCGATGATCGACGCATACTGCCCATTGAACGTACCGGCGAACTTATCGAAGCACCCAAGGAATTCATGCTGGTGGTGTCATACAACCCCGGATATCAAAACCTGCTTAAGGGCATGAAACCCAGCACCAAGCAACGCTTTGTGGCCATGCGTTTTGATTTTCCCAAAGCAAAACATGAACAAACCATTCTCTGCGGCGAAACCGGTATTGACCCTGCTATGGCCAAACGGCTGGTGTCACTGGCCAATGCCATGCGCTCATTGAAAGATCACGATCTGGAAGAAGCCGCATCCACCCGCTTACTGGTGTACACCATACGTCTGATACAGGCCGGTTACGACCCGGTTGAAGCCTGTCGCAATGCACTGGTAGAACCCTTAACCGATGACCTTGAAACCATCGAAGCCCTTATGGAGGTGGTCTATGCCACCTTTGGATACGACTGACGACCCAACAGCCATCAAACTGGCCACCCAGGCAGAAGCCCTGTATCTGATCAATCTTCTGCTGCTGCCCGGTATTGGCTTTATTTTATTACTCCTCATGTACAAGCAGCATGCTAAAGATGGCGCGGCACTGGTGCGTTGTCATCTCAAGCAAACGATGAATGCCAGTATCTGGGCCGGCATACTACTGGTCATTATCAATGCTCTTATTTTGTTTTTGGGCAGTTATTCCGAACCCTGGACCTGGGTGGTTTTAATCATTTATTTCACCAGCATTCATGCCACACTGGTATTACTGGGTGTTGTGGGTCTGTCAAAGGCTATGGCCGGTAGACATTACCACTATCCGCTCATCGGCAACCGGTGTCACGAATAGTGACGCACTACCGTCTCCCAGTGAACTGTAGACTATAGCCATGACGCAACTTCAGATCAGTCGACGTACCGCCCAGGCCCTGTTCTTTATAGCCTTTATGCTGGCCCCCATACTGGATGTTTTTCGCCTCGATCTATACCTGGGACACTTTATTATACTGGGCGAAAACTGGACCCTGGGCCTGGGCAGTTTTCAAACGGGCGACATGTCCGCCGGTGAAGCAGCTCTGCAAATCCTACTTCGGGTATTCATTCCGCTGTTTATCATCATCGGCCTGGTCATCGGCAGCGCCTGGAAATACGGCCGACTCTATTGTGGCTGGCTGTGCCCACATTTCTCGGTGGTGGAAATGATTAATAATCTGATGTTCAGGGCCAGCGGCAAACCCAGCATCTGGGAAAAAAATCCATTACCAGAAAAACAGCCGGATAATCGTTTGATTACACCCAACCGACTACACTGGATCAGCGTTTTTATCACTGTACTGTTTTTCTCCTTTTTATGGGCAGTCACCTTTCTTACTTATTTACTGCCCCCAAAAGTGATTTATACAAACCTTTTCACTGCTGAACTTACCCGTAACCAGGGCATTTTCCTGTTCGTCACCACCGCCTTACTAACCATAGAGTTTACCTTTGCCCGCCACCTGTTCTGTCGCTTTGCCTGTGCTGTGGGCGTCTTTCAAAGCCTGTCATGGATGGGCAATAAAAAAGCCATGGTCATTGGCTACCATGCACAGCACGCCAGGGAATGCCAGGATTGCAACAACGCCTGTGACAATATCTGCCCCATGCGTTTAAAACCACGTACGGTAAAACGAAATATGTTTACCTGCACCACCTGCGGCCAGTGCATCAGCGCCTGTAAGACCAGTCAACACACCCGGCACGCAGAAGGCCTGCTGAAATGGGTCAGCGGAGAATGTGCACTACATGTGTCTGACCGTGGCTTTGGTAAATACCCCAAGGTACCCGAGCACTGCTTTGAAATTAAAGTCGATACTCGCAAGACTGGTGAAAATAAGCAGGTACCACACCCGTTATGATTTTAGATATATTCGAACTCGAAGAGCATGTCGGAAAATTCTGGGATCGCCTGGTGACCCGGGCGGCCCAGACCCATTACCCTGATGCCGCAATATATTTAAAAGACATCAGCAAGACCCTGGGCATACTATTTCGTGCCATGGGTGGCGATAAAGGCATTAGCCTGCAAACCAGCGCGGCTACCGAACACCATGGCCGACGCGGCTTTTTGCAACGCATAGCCGGCAGTCAGGCCAAAGCCGAACTGGGCTGGC
>JBLYYN010000031.1:0-16780 GCA_048550535.1 Gammaproteobacteria bacterium | reverse complement strand
CTGAATGTGTCATACAATTGCCTGGACCGACATCTGGCCAGCAAGGCCGACAAAACCGCCATTATTTTTGAAGGCGAGCAGGGTGACACCCGACACATCAGCTACCAGCAACTGACCGATGAAGTCAGTCAGTTTGCCAATGCTCTCAAAGCACAGGGCATAACCAAGGGTGATCGTGTAGTCATCTATATGCCGATGATCCCGGAAGCCGTGGTCGCTATGCAGGCCTGTGCCCGAATCGGCGCCATTCACTCCGTGGTATTTGGTGGCTTCTCCGCCGAATCCCTGCGTGATCGTATTAATGACGCCGGCGCCAAAATGGTCATCACCGCCGATGGTGGCCACCGCGGTGGCAAGGTGGTAGAACTCAAAGCCGCTACCGACAAAGCCCTGGATCATGGCTGCCCCAGCATCGAACATGTCATCGTTTACCAACGCTCCAATCAAGGCGTGAATATGACAGAGGACCGTGATATCTGGTGGCACGATGCTATAAAAGGCCAGTCCAGCGACTGTCCACCAGTATGGGTGGAATCGGAACACCCCCTGTTCCTGCTCTACACCTCCGGCTCCACAGGCAAACCCAAAGGCATACAACATTCTAGCGCCGGCTATCTGCTGGGTGCCATCATGACCAATCTCTGGGTATTCGACCTGCAGGATGATGATATCTTCTGGTGTACCGCCGATGTGGGCTGGATTACTGGCCATACCTATGTGGCCTACGGCCCGCTGGCCGCCGGTGGCACCATGGTGATGTATGAAGGTGCGCCTTCGGTGCCGGACTTTGGCCGGTTCTGGAAAATCTGCCAGGACCACAAGATCAGCATTTTCTACACGGCGCCCACGGCTATTCGTGCGCTGATGAAAATGGGCGAAGAATTCCCCAATAAATACGACCTGTCTTCGATCCGCCTGCTGGGCACCGTGGGTGAGCCCATCAATCCAGAAGCCTGGATCTGGTACCATGAAGTCATTGGCAAAACCCGCTGTCCCATCGTCGATACCTGGTGGCAGACTGAAACCGGTGCCAATATGATCGCACCGATACCTGCAGTCGTCGCCACCAAACCCGGCTCCTGCACCATTCCCCTGCCCGGCATTGCTGCCGACGTGGTGGATGAAGACGGTGATAGCATCACCGAAGCCAATAAGGGTGGCTACCTGGTCATCAAAAAGCCTTTTCCATCCATGCTGCGCACCATCTGGGGCGATGACCAGCGCTATATTGATACCTACTGGCCCAAATTCGGCGGCAAGTATTACCTGGCCGGTGACAGTGCACGTAGAGACGCCGACGGTTATTTCTGGATCATGGGCCGCATCGATGACGTGTTGAACGTGTCCGGTCACCGCCTCGGCACCATGGAAGTGGAATCGGCCCTGGTGGCCCATGAGCGGGTGGCAGAAGCCGCAGTGGTGGGTCGCCCCGATGAACTCAAGGGTGAAGCCATCTTTGCCTATGTGGTACTCAAAGGCACACGCCCAGATAACGGTATAGATATCGAACTGACCAAAGAATTGCGCAACTGGGTAAGTGAGCAAATTGGCCCCATCGCTAAACCCGACGATATCCGCTATGCCGACAACCTGCCGAAAACCCGCTCCGGTAAAATTATGCGGCGCCTGCTACGGAATATTGCCCGTGGCGAGGATATTACTTCAGATACCTCCACTCTGGAAAATGAAGACATCCTGCTCCAGCTACAGGGTAAAGCCTAGCCAACCTCTGATTATCCATACAAGCAAAAAAAGACCGCGTTTGCGGTCTTTTTTAATGGCGGGTTTATGGATACGGCAGTCCACTAACGACTGAACAAGCTAGAATCATCAACAACACCCGTACTGCTTATGCGTTGAACTAATGATTTGCTGACATTAGCTCTGCGGCCTGTCATTGCTAAGGATAATCGAGCATCTTTCAGCTGTTCAATAATATAAGCCGACCAGCTTAAAAACTGCCTAATCATTCGATAGCACAAAGCCGAATCACAGCATGCTGGTATCATTCGATTAAACATAATAGCTATGTCGAGATTTTGATGAATGGGATACAATCTTAAAACACTGCTAAACCGCTTTGACTGAACAATAAGGCCGCTTAAATGAGAATAATGAATACCCTTCCATTATTTACCCTGTTTCTAATGGCACTGATTTCGGCCTGTACCACCACACCTTATAGCCGTAACCTGACGCCCACCATTGATGGTGTTCTCATTATCAATTCAGAACCCAAGCCAGGTATAAATCTGTATTTATCCCTGGACAGCAAGGATCTCAGCTGTGATAAACACGTCAAAACTACGATTAGCGATGAACAGGGGCAGTTTCATTTTACCACCATCAAACAGCAAATGGCCTACACCCCACTCATGACCTATTATCTTAATGAATGGGTAATCTGTGCTGAAATATACGGTTCAAGACAGATGATTTATACCGATAATTATTACGGCCAGGGCAGCAAAATAGACTCGATCATGCTGATATGCGACAGTCATGGCAAATTATCAAAACAAATCACATGCCGCAATCAAACAGCCCGGAATGATTGATTGTATGCAAGTATTGGACTATAGAATCAGTAATAATAAAAAACTGATTCTATATGCCGATTCTCATATTACCGAAACCAGCATTAATACGAAGCCTGTTAGCCTGTAGTTTATTATATACGGCCTCTTCTCAGGCTAGAAATACTGCCGATCTGAATATCATCAGCTCTGCAGACACAGGCAGCAATGCAGTTAATTCATTCATTGTGGTGCCCAGCAACATTATTATTCCCCAGGGCATCAAACAAAACAGCACCCAGAATCATCTCTCGCTTCAGGCACCCTTTGTCATAGAGCTTAAACAGGCGGCAGCAAATGATGAACAGGTGATCTGGAAAATCGTTATTGCAAAAAAAGAATACGGCACTATTGACCTGTTATCATCGTTTAATGGCAAGAGAAAAAACACCTTGCTGGGCTTTAACTGGCAGTCCAGCGAACTGGATTCTACGGTACTCGATCGCAATATACTGGTGTTCAGACCGACTCCGAAGAATCATCGCCCTCGGATGTATAAAAAAGGCAAGGGGCCAAATGGAAAACGCCGTAAATATGGCGGTGGCACTCAGGCAATCGACGATCAGTTGTTCAACCCTCGTTTAAGTTATCACGTATTTGTGGATGTATTAAAAATGGGACAGTTGCAGCGCCGACACCAGGCCGTATTGGAGATGGATAATATTGACATGATTCGACAGGAATACATCAATCATTACAATCTCCCACGATATGGCCGTGGTGAGAATGGTAATCTGCCCGTACCCAGTCGGGATGAGATTACCCAGGTCCCGGAAAAATCACCAAAGCTGTCAGGGAACCCCATCACCGAAAGCCAGTATGGTTTGATGGTCAACGATGGCATTTATAACCTGGCTCTACAAGTTGCCGATATTTATCAACAACATAAGCAGTATGTGAAAAACACGCCACTGAAGGATAAAAATAATAAGCCACTGCCCGTTGCGGACAGCCAACTCTGGCTAAGTGGTGGCTGGCGCAACCCGGAACGTAATGAGTGGTTCAGTAACGCCACTAACGGCATTCATCAGCGTGGTGGCGCCATTGACATCATCATTAACGTAGCTCCCAATACTATGCAGTCTGCCATTGCCTACTGGGTACTGTGGCAGGGTCTTGAAATGAATAAATCCAGACTCAATGCTTTCTGGCAACTGGAAACCAATGGTCGTCCGATGCGTACAAAAGAGTTTACTGAAGACATAGAACCCAAAAATGGCTTGCCGGACGCCTTTGATAAGGCCGACCATTTACACATCAATATAAATTACCAGAACCAATGAAAATAATAATTGTATTACTATTGTTCATGCCCTGTCAGATTCTGGCACAGAACGCTTTCGAAGAACTGTTCGATGTCAACCCTGGCAATACAAAATTACTGGCGGACCAGGTAACACTTTATCATGCCGAAAATATCGATAGCAGTTTCGCCGAGCAGAATCAGCAGTTAAATTCAATCAGCCAACAACTCGATCAATTACTTCAGCAGCAGCCTAAAAACCCTTTATTATGGTTTTTGCAGGGTCTAAATTACAACAATCTGGCGTCCTTATATTTCAATACCGACATACTTAGATCACAACAATATACCGCAAAAAAACTATCCGCTTATGAACAGGCCATGAAACTAGACAAAACTCAACAACCACATTTGAGCGCTGCCATTTATTCCACAATGAAACATGCTTTGCCTATGGATAAAAAAATAACCGCGATCCAGAAGGAACTGTCTCTGGGCGGAAATGGTGAGAATGAGTCCTATTACTGGTATCTCCACTGGAGCAATATACACAGCCTCACCCAGGCAGGTCGACTGGATGAGGCCCAACAGGCTACCCAGAAAATGCAGCGAGAACTTGAAGCCAGCGGCCATTCTAACGACAACTATCAACAGATATTAAAACAGGTGAAGGCTGAAGTAGAACAGGCTCAGCTGAGCAAACCGGCCAATCCCGTAACTGAAATCGCAGAACAAAAATCAAACAGAGAAAAACCCAAACAAAATGTGTTGAGCATGAACAAAATTCTGTGGTTAGTGCTCATCATGCTGGTGATTGTACTCACCATTGGCCTGATTTATGAGAAAAGAGCTCGCAAAAAATAAACCCCAGGGCACCTATGATCAAGTTGTCATTGTTTTATGCTAGCTAAAAACGTCCAGACTTAATCAGAAGTTGCCTAGCGCCCCATAGCATTCAACATCTTACTGCGATAATCGCGGGCTGTATCTGAATTGCTACCTATCAGGTTAAGTATGGTAACCATCCCCTTTACGGCAACATCATTTCGATACTGACGATCCTGTTTAATGATTTCCAGTAACTGATCCATCGCCGCAGTGTAGTTGTCTTCAACCAGATTCAGCGCTCCTAGCTTAAAACGAGCATCCAGGTCATCGGGCTGGCCAAGCAGTGTCTGTTCCAGCTGAACACGATCTCCGGCCTGATTGGCGGCATATAAGAACTGACAGTGACTTTCCAGATTGATAATTTCCTCATTTTTTTTCAATGCCGGTGACAGCTTTTGGTGGAAATCCAGCAAGGGTTCAAACTGGCCTTCTCTCAGCAATAGTTTCATCATGGTGAGGGCAACCCTGGGATTATCGGGATCTCGTTGATAAAGTGTTTTTAGTTGCGCCAAAGAAGCTTCGACATTGCTATCCTGATACTGCTGAAGTGCATCCAGAACCAGGGGATCCGATGCACGAGGCATGTATTTATCGATCATATTGCGAAAACTTTTTTCCGACTCGGCACCGTGTATGGTATCGACCACCTGCTGCTGCAGGTACATTTTTACTGTTGGTACACTGGTAATACCCAGCTCGCGCTGAGCAAAGTCCAAATATTTATCGGTATCGAAATTAACCAGCAAATAACGACCGGAATAGTCATGCACCAGCTTTTCCAGCAGGGGCCATAGTTTGAGACAGGGCCCCGCCTTGGCACTCCAGTAGTTCACCATCACCGGACCACGGATCGAATTACCTATAACCATTTCAGCAAAGGTTTCAGGGCTGGCTTCTAATATCAGTCTGGAATCGGGCATATTACTTATATTTAAGTTTAAACAGCAGCTATTTACCTATTCCTGAAAGAATTTGTCAAGTAAAACAATACCTTATATTTTTTCAGGTAGTTCTACGCAAAGCAGGTGAAATAGTTCATGATTTGATGTACTCCTAAATAAACATTCACTGCATCGTCTATAGTTGTTTACTAAGTTTAAAAAATTATGAGCCGATCCAGACTAAAAATACTGACTTATAATATCCACAAAGGATTCAGTGTGGGTAACAGACGCTTTGTGCTCCATGAAATCAAGGAATCCGTACGTATGGTCAATGCCGATATCGTATTCCTGCAGGAAATCCAGGGTGAACACATCGTGCTGCAGAACAAAATCTGCGACTGGCCCACCGATAGTCAATTTGAATTTCTAGCTGACCAGGTCTGGCCTCACCATGCCTATGGCAAAAATGCCATTTACAAGGCCGGTCATCATGGCAATGCCATTCTCAGCAAGTTTCCCTTCGTAGAATGGGAAAATATCAATGTTTCGATTATGCAGTCGGCCAGCCGAAGCCTGCTGCATGGCACGGTCGTAATGGGGCCCGCCAAACAACGCATCCATCTGATATGTGTTCACCTGGGCCTGTTTGGAAGGGAACGGGAAAAACAGCTGTCAGTACTGGCCAACCGTATCAACTCCCATGTTCCTCAGGATGAAGCACTGATCATTGCCGGTGATTTTAACGACTGGCGTGGCAAAGCAGAGAAACACCTGTGTCACGACCTGAATTTAAAAGAAGTGTTCAAATCAACAACCGGCAAACATGCCCGCAGTTTTCCCGCCTGGATGCCGACCCTGCCCATGGATCGCATCTACAGCCGGGGCCTGAAACCTTTGGAATGTCACCGTTGCACTAAAGCACCCTGGCGTAAGCTCTCGGATCATACACCGCTCATTGCGACCTTCGAACTGGTGCCAAAACCGGACAAAGCCATCACACATCCACAGTACGACCAGGCCAGCCTGGTGGATTGACATATTCCGGCAGCCACACCAAAATGCCGCCAATGAGTGAATACAAACAACGATTTGGCGGCATTGAGCGCCTGTACGGAATCCAGCAGGCCGCTATTCTCAAACGGGCCCATTTCTGTGTTATTGGTATTGGAGGCGTTGGTTCCTGGGCAGCTGAAGCCCTGGCTCGAAGTGGTGTGGGCACAATTACCCTGATCGATCATGATGATATTGCCAGCAGTAACATCAATCGCCAGATTCATTCCACCACCGACACCCTCAACCAGTCCAAGGTTGAGGTCATGGCCAAACGCATTGCCTCGATTAACCCCGATGGCGAATGCCATGCCATTGATGATTTCATTACCGAATCCACCATGGAGAAATACCTGGGTACGACTTACGATTATGTGATCGATGCCATCGACAGCATTAAATTTAAATCCGCTATGATTTACTACTGCCGTCGTAACAAAATCCCCATCATTACCACCGGCGGCGCTGGAGGTCTGATCGACCCAACCGCCATCGCTCTGGCCGATCTTAGCAAAACCTACAATGACCCCCTGGCCGCCAAGGTCCGCTCTCAGTTACGTAGCCAGTATGGTTTCAGTAAAAACAGTAAACGAAATTTCGGTGTACCCTGTGTATTTTCAACCGAACAACAACGCTACCCGAAACCGGATGGCAGCGTATGCCACGCCAAACCCGGCATTAAAGGTGTCAATCTGGATTGCAATATGGGGTTTGGCTCTTCCACTTGTGTAACTGCCACATTTGGTATGGTCGCCGCAGCTAAAGCCATGGAAAAACTGATCAAAAAACAAATGAGTAAAGAGATTTTAATCGACAAAATCCAGGGAACCTCTGAGTAAGCCTGGTTATAGCAGGCTGCGATAAAAGTGTTTAGATTTTTCACCAGGAGAGGCGGCAGTTATTCTATTGCAACGAACTTCGGGTAAAATCTGGACGCTTTTAGTCAGTATAAGACCATCACGACTTGATCAAAGACTCCCTGGCCATCAACATCACAACAACGATAACATTTAAGCTAATTAACTGCTGTAATTAGTCAGATAATCCTCTAACTGCTCGGAACTCATAGGTCTGGCAAGATGGTATCCCTGGGCTATATCACAACCCAGCTCCTGAAGCCTTATCAATATGGCTTCCGACTCAATACCTTCTGCAACAGACTGAAAGCCCATGATTTCGGAAAGCTCGATAATGGACTTAACAATTTGTTCATCCCCGATATCTTCAAGCATTTGCATTACGAACGATTTATCTATTTTAATTTCAGATACCGGTAAATTCTTCAGTTGTGAGATTGAGGTATAGCCAGTACCAAAATCATCTATAGACAGTTTAACTCCTATCTCATTAATCAGTTTCATGGTCTGGATGGCACGCATAGGATCCAGCATGATTGCAGTTTCAGTAAGCTCAAGAGTCAGGCTTTCGGCTGCCAGTTTATATTGCTCAAGCAGAACCTTAATTTGTGGAACAATATCCTTGTTAATAAACAAATGGGAAGAAATATTTATAGCAATAGTTATATCAGAATATTTATTCTGCCATTCTGAACACTGAGCAATTGCATGCTCCATTACCCAGTATGTAATATCACTGATAATATTACTCTGCTCTGCCAGTGGAATAAAAACATCTGGCGGGACCATTCCACGCACTTCATTATTCCAGCGTAATAAAGCTTCTACGCCTATTATTTTCTTACTCGAAATATCAATCTTAGGCTGATAGTTTAAGAAAAACTCCTGCTTTTCAATCGCATTACTCAAATCACCAATCATTAATAAGCGTTCTACGCTATGTGGATCATTTTCAGATCGGTAAAATTCAAACACGCTGCCTCTGGCTTTTGCATTATACATAGCCACTTCAGCACTTTTGATCAATGAATTCGCATCATTACCATTATCCGGGTAAACAGATATCCCGATACTCATATTCATATAATGATTGATGTCTTTCACCTTGAATGGATGCGCAAGGAGATTCTGAATTTTATCGATAACTACAGTAGCATGGATTTTTTCTGATATAGGCAAGACAACGGCAAACTGATCACCACCCAGACGACCAACAATATCATTTTCCCAGAACTCCTCAGTCAATCGCTCACCAACTTCCATTAATAAGGTATCACCAAAATCATGGCCCAGGGTATCGTTGATCTCTCTGAATCGATCCATCCCCATCATGACCACTGCCATATGACGAACATCAGCCTGCTTGATCAGGCTATCGATTTTTTTATTAATATAGCCTCGGTTGGGTAAATTTGTCAGCATATCATAATTGGCCTGGTGTTCGAGAGCCTCCTGTTGTGCCTGGATAGTTCTGGTGATCAGGGTAGATATAACCAGGGCGATCCACACTGCCACCCAAACAATTATCAAGCCAATTATAATTAGTCTTGATGACAGGTTATTAAAATACTGACGTATATTGATCCCAGGCTTAAAAATATAAAATAGTTTATAGGGCGTAGCACCGAAGTCAGTGTAAACCCAAAGATATGGCTGATTCTGAATTAAAACTTCACCCGATCGTAAATCTTCTTCAAAAATTATCTTAAAATCCATATGCGGCAGCACATCAGGCAAAAAACTTGAATTAACATCGTTTTGAATAACGTTGTTATTAGAATCAAGCAGAAACCAGGCCTGGGTTTCGGAAGATTGCCTGGCGAGTTCAACATTTAGTTCTTGCAGATTATTGTGCAGAAGATATTCTTCATATAGATTATTATTCCCTGAAGAAATAAGACTTTCAAGCAGTTCGTGGTCCTTCTCATGGGCACTGTGATATGCAGCCTGATAAGCACTGAATGCAAAGATCGAAATACTGACGACAATTAAGCTGATGAATGCCAGTAATAATTTGTTGCGAAGTGACATTTTTTATTGATATTGACTACGCATAGCTTAAATGATAATTATTTCTTTTTGTCATGGGTGCTATTAAATCCGGTCAACAAATATAGCGAACACCCACGATAATCAACATAAGCTATTGATGATTATAGTTTTTTCATAGTGACACACAATTCTACTAGCTACTTACCAGCTAAATCTCCCTATTTCATAATATCGTCAAATAGCCAGCAGTCCCTCAGCGCACTATAGCCTCTTTTTTTGACTAAAGCTCTGCTCTAAAGCCATAGTGCAGTAACTATAAATATAGTCGATATATCATCAAAAATGTCATGCGCTTTAGTAAAATTTCGCTCACATCCCTGTTAACTAGCCATAAGCTGGTACTTAACCGACAAGCTGTGTGATTGACCGGGCTCTAACAGGACAGAATCATCGGCAGCATTAGCGGTTTCGACACACACCATACGCAGGTAACCCTCTTGACCTAAATCGCCCATTTTCTCTGCCGTTGCCAGCCATGGGTTCCATACTACCGCTGACTGACTACCCGATTTGCTAATCTCGATTGTACGTTTGAGTCCCGGATCCACAATAGAATAATCATTTCGGGTTTGAAGATAGATGCGATCCGTTTCACCGGTCAGTGTCACTGGTCCCAGCTGTCGTTTTTTAGCAAACTGATCCAGTTTATCCAGGTAGTCACAGCCATCCAGCCCAGTGACTGTGATATTCCTGACATCTGATATATTGAAATAGGTGTGTAATGCCTGGGTTATTTTAAACGGTTTAGTGTCCGTATTTCGGCTAAGCAGTTCAATTTCAAGCGAGGCGCCAATCTTCATAGTCATGATCAATTCTGAGGAATATGGCCACAAGCGCCTGCTTAATTCATTGTCGATGATTTTAAATCGGATCAGCGTTGACCCGTCATCCATAGCCCGTGTTTCAAGCACATCCCAAAATACAGTCCTGGCATGACCGTGTGCTGGAAAATCCGTTTCGGACTCATGGGCGCCAAACCAGGGCCAACACACAGGAATGCCACCCCGAATCGACTTGCCCTGTTTAAAACTTGCATCGGGAGACAACCATATAACCTCATTTTCGCCTGATGGCACCCAGCTTGTCAGCTGTGCACCTTGCAGACTTATTCTCGCCGTACAATGCTGATTACTCACTTCAACAACCGGCATCTCCCCCGCTCCCTCAACAAAACCCAGCATGGAATCAAGGGCAAATTCCCGATTTAATTCATCAATAGTCATAACTATTCCGCTTAATTTATTATCATTTCTAACAGATTCGGTCTTCACACTATCATAAGCCATCATTAATGATTTGGCTTGTAATAGTTAACCCGCTATATCCAAAGATATATACCAGAGCCGGTCATTGGAAATAATAAATCGCTATCATGCCCTAGCACAGCTGAAACTCCAGGGACTAATGGCACTTACTTTAGAAAATTCTGCGCCTAATTCGTCATTCCAGCATGTATTTAGATGGGTAAATTCGATTGGATCGAATTTAAACAAACTCCGTTTGGCCCATAGGGTAAAGCCCAGGATGGGCTTTATAATCCATTGTTTAGATAGCTGGATACCGGCTATAAGCATGCCGGGATGACGAAGCAACGGGCTATATTTTCCTTAATAAAATGCCATTAACTACAGGGACAAATTTACCCCAGAAAATAGCTACAAATGATGTTCAAACAGCTAGGTGAGATTTTCTGGAAATACTGATGTTACAGAATTTTGGACTACACAGGAGGAAATATTCAAGCTAGTGCATCAATGCAATGCTAGAGCCGAATAGTTTATTTACACTTTTAGTGAGCTACTACATTCCCATAAACAATGAGCGGAGGATCCGCTCATTGTTTATCTTTTTATTAATGTTTACCAGGTACCATTGCAACACCACGACGTTCATGGTGGATATAGGCCTGTATGGCGATCATATCAGGGTCATCCGCTGCCAATGATTTACCTTCCAATGGATTGCGAATACACCAGTTGATCATTTCCCACATCATGGCCACCTTACCCAACTGTTTCTGGAACTTGGGATAGGTTTCCGGATGAGTATTTGCACCATTAGGGTGGCACTGGGCACATACAACACCATTGGAGCCTAGATCAGGGTCGGTAAATACCTTACGCCCCTCTTTCACCACCGCATCATATTCAGCGGCCCAGAGTCTGATATCCGCTTTGGTGAACTCATCAGCTGTCACTGAAAAAGACCACAACAGGGCGGGTAATGCGACCATCATTGCAATGTATTTACAGGTTTTAGTCTTCATACTAGTCGCCTCCACTCAATAATGTATTTGTGGCAGAATGATTTTACCCTGATATTCAATATCTTCAGGTCTGCCGGTTTTTTTATTAAAGGCAACAGTTCGACTTTTATTATCAGGTAGTGAAAAATGTAGATCTGCGTTACCCGAATGGATATCAATCATCTGCCAGCCCGTGGCATCACGCTCAAAGAATGGATCGGCACGATTCATTTCCACTGTCAGTTTTGGCAAATGACTTACGTCCTGCTTATAGGTTGACGGGTAAGGCCAGGGCCAGGATGTTGCCATGACGGAATGAAAACTGATGTTGCCAATCTGGTTATACTGAATCTGATGGACATGCCCATAGAAGACATTAACTTTTTTAAATGGCTTCAACATGGCCTGAATCTGCTCCGCATCTTCGGTCCAGAAATTCCAGCCTTTGTAGATTTTCTGCAAGGGTGAATGAGAAAATACCACCAGCGGTGTATTTTTATTCACTTTTGCCAAATCTTTTTTCAGCCATTTACGCTGCTTTGCCCCTACCATAAAGGGTGAACCGTTCGGGTTATCCAGACCGGCCATCACGCCCATACGTTCTTCACCATCCTTCCAGCGATTATAGGTCCAGTCGTCATAAGTGAGGATACTATTCAACACCACGAAGTGAACACCTTTGTGGTCGAAGCTGTAATACTGTGGTCCATTAAGGTCTTCCCAGTATTCACCCAAATCCGTGTAATAATCGTGCTCCCCCATTACAAACTTGGTGTCAGGCCGGAGGCCGGACAACAACTCCATGCCATGATCCAGCTCAGGCTTGGTGCCCAGTTGCGCCAGATCACCGCCATAGATGACAAAGTCCGGCTTGGGATCCATCAAGTTAGTTTCGGCTACCGCACGAATCAGTCCCCGGTCCCAGTTACGCACAAACTTTGTACCCTTGATATGCTGGATGTGGGAATCGGAGATGTAGGCAAAGGTAAAGTTTTGTTCTGATTTGGCAAAGGCCAGCTCAACCAGACTTACCGGCAAAACACCAGCAACCATGACGCTACCGGCACCTTTAATAAAATCACGTCGATTTATAGACATTATTCTCTCCTTTATTTGGCATATTCAGGGCTGGTTAATGCTTCCATGAACGACACAAGGTCTTCCTTCTGTTGATCGCTGAGCTCCAGGGGCCGGATACCACCACTCTGGAATCCATTAACCGGATCATCGGATTTGACTCTGCCACCATTATTGTAAAAGTCGACCACGTCTTTTAAGGTTTTCAAACTACCGTCATGCATATAGGGCTTGGTTTCCGCAATATTGCGCAGTGTAGGTGTTTTAAATGAACCCATGTCACGCCATTGATCGGACACAACAAAGCGCCCCAGCTCAGAAGTATTTTTGTTAGCCAACACTTCGACATCGATTTCTTCTAAAGTCCGCCTGGATTTTGAAAATGCAGTAGCCAGGTCCTTCACATCTTTGTCAATTCTGGCAAAGCCAATACCCAGATTATGGAACTTATTGTCGGTAAATATGGCATGGGTCTGTGAAATGGTATGACAGGAAACACAACGCCCTTGTCCCAGGAACACATCCAGTCCTCGAACAGCTGATTCACTCATGGCCGATTTATTACCACCATAATGATAGCGATCGAAGGGTGAGTCACCGGAAATGATAGTACGTTCAAAAGCGGCAATAGCTTTCTTTACATGATCCATAGTGATCTTGCTATCAGAAACTTTGAACGCCTGTTTAAATAGCTTTTTATATTCGCTATCACTGCGTACGATTTTCAAAATCGGCTCATGGTTGGGTAACCCCATTTCCACAGGATTTATAAAAGGCCCTGCCGACTGCCCTTCAAGATCAGGCTCACGCCCATCCCAGAACATCGAGGTCATAAAGGCAGAATTCACCACAGTTGGTGCATTACGCGTGCCGGTTAACTTGTTAATGCCTTCGGAGACTGACAGTGGGCTGTCGGTAAAGGCTTTTGTACGTTCATGACAGGTAGCGCAACTGACTGCGCCTGTTGAACTGAACCGGGTATCATGGAATAGCTTATCACCCAGTTTTATTTTTACTTCTGACTGTGGGTTATCTTTAGGTATAGGAGTCGGAGGAAGACCCAGAGGTGTTGCAGCCAGAGCGGCCCCAGAAAATGCTATTAAAACCCAAAACCAACCCAAATGAATTAATTTGGCATTCATCACTCTCTCCTTGGACATTCGTATGTCTGTTATTAAGTGAGCGCTAAACTTTATACAATTTTCAATCCACAACTATATGCCCGTTAAATCACATGTACAATTAATATTTTTTAACGGCCGAATAGTCAAATCCTATCGTTCAAAAATATTCCAACATAAATCAATTTTATATAATCTTTAACGGATAAATCAGCTATAACACATGGGAATAAGCCATTTCAAACAAGACGCCATAATCAAATAATAATATTCTTATGCATTTTTAGTGAATGATCCCCAATGCCATAATATGTTATCGAGATCATCAACACCCAATGAAACAACAAGCTCTTTAACTTTAAATACTGGATCTGATACTGATATTTTCAAACCCTGTCACGATTATCTCTTCACTGGTCATTTAAAATGCAAACTAATATATCGTTTAAAATATTTGCACTCAGCTGCCTGACTGCCATAATCTACTGTGAATACAGTTGTTTCACACTGTGCAATCTGAACCCCAGGAAATAGTCTCATGCAGTGGATTTATCTGATACTTTTTTTTATATCACTAGCTTTAATAACATATAACCTGCTGATTTATCCCGTCATTATCGTGGTATTGTCTAAAATCAAACACAGATCTGTTATTCAGTTTACTGATGAAGAACAACTACCCACTCTGACATTGATTGTTTCCGCATTTCAAGCGGCTGACACACTGGAGAAAAAAATCCATAATTGTCTCAGGCTGTTTTACCCTAAAGGCAAATTGCAGATTATTTTCGTCTCAGACAAACACGATGAACAGGTACAGGAGATCCTTAGCCGTTATCGTAAACAGGGCATCGCCAATCTACGTAAAATCAAGCTTAATGATAATGACCAGGCTTTCCATCTGGGCGGCAAACTGGCACAGGGGGCCATTATAGTATTTTCACATGCCCATACAGATTTTAACGATATGGCTCTAGTGACACTGGCTAAAAACCTCAAAGGCAAGAACGTTGGTGCGGTCAGTGGAAAACACACTGTCTATGAATCCAGAAACTCTCACACTAGCCTCAGCAATAACTTGTATTTCAAATATGAATCCTTAATTAAATCGGCTGAAAGCAATCTTGGATCGATCACCAGTGCAGACAGTGAAATACTAGCAGTAAAAAAATCATTATTTTCAGGCATTACAGATAAGCAGCTAAATTATGACGATGCAATAGTCTATAAACTGGCCAGGAGTGGGCATAGAGTTATTTATGAGCCTAATGCAAATGCCTTTAGCGATACACCCGATGATATCAAAGATGACTTTAGAACATTAAGCAACAAAGCCAAAGGCTTTTATCGCCTGATCTTCTCTGAATGGTCAAATATGTTCCCACCAAAAACGCTGTTCAAATTCATGTTCTTCTCGCATAGAGTATTACCTCTATTTATGCCATTCATGCTGGCCATATTATTGGGAACTTCGATTGCGCTTTACCAACAGCCACTGGTTCAAATTGCGCTTTATATCCAGATTGGCATCTATAGCTTAACTTTCGTTAACTGGTTTCTACGAAACAATCCTATTTTCAGAAGATATACCAGCATCATAATGTATTTTGTGATGATGAATATCGCACTGTTTTCTGGATATCTGAAATATTTACTATCTGCAATTAAAAATCTATTCAGCCGCAAAAAACAGATCAAACAATCGACTTAAAACATAGTTGTAAGTTACAAGTTGTAAGTCTTAAGTTATAAGTCTTAAGTTATAAGTCTTAAGTCTAAACCCACTATTGCCAGAGGCATTGTTCTCGGTCTCTGTTCTTCGGCTCTGGCTTCCTGCTTCACTCTACCTCCTATGACCCACATGTGGGAAATGCGGATAATGAAGGATCTATTATCTGTCCATTTAGTCGTGACTCGTCTCTCGGTTGCTGCTCCCGGTGCAACTCTCGATCACTGCTCCAGCGCGATTCTACCTCCTATGTACCAAAAGGGCATAAATACCCACAGGGCATAAATACCCAAAGGGCATAAATCCAGGCAGTCGTTGTTTTTAGTTGGGATGGTATATTATGAATGCGTCAGAGGTGCCTGAACACTTATAAAACAATTACATCTTGGCGATAATATTAATGAAGAATCCCTGACTGTCGTAATCCAGATCGGTCAGGTCGTCGGAAAAGTCTGTGAAGTTATAGCCCACACCAAATTTTATATTTTTACCCATATGACGATAGATACCCAGCAGTGCACCGCTACGTTCATCCTGTGCATCGTGCACGGTCAGTTTACGAGCTTCCATCAGGAAATCCCAACGATGGACAAAGTGCCAGTCGGCCCGTACTACATATAATGTTGCACTGCTGTCGAAGAACTCGGGGTCCACACGATCCAGACTGAGTTCACCCTGGCGGAAGGCATACTTGGCTCCCAGGGTCCAGCGCCTGCTAAGGTCATATAAAACATCGATGGAGTAAATATTGCTCTTCTGGATATATTCAGTTGCAGTATTTTCTATAACACTCTGTTCTGCTGTGGGCACATTATAGAAATAGGTGTATTTAAATAATGCATTCAACTTGTCGTTGTAAATCGGACGATAACCGTAGCCGAATACAGCCTCGGTGAATTTTCCATCATAGAACTCACCCTGTGAACTTTCACTGTCGGAATGATTAAGTTTACCAATCAGGCGCCAGTCCGGGTTCAGCTGGTATTTAAAGCTGTTTTTCATTAACCAGGTCTTGCGCTCCGACTCACTGCTGTCGCTGCTGTTCTGGCTGATATCAT
>JBLYYN010000030.1:0-4817 GCA_048550535.1 Gammaproteobacteria bacterium | reverse complement strand
CAGCTGGCATTTTTCGGTAATGATTCTGCGCAGAAATTATTTGAAGACAGTGTGCATTCGATGCAGGCGCTCGGTGGAGTTAAGCGGGTAATCGACTTTAGCCCATTTCTTGAGGCGGCCAGGTTATTATATGAAGGCCCCTGGGTGGCTGAACGTTATGTCGCCATTGAACATATCATTAGCCGGCAGCCGGATGAACTGTTACCGGTTATCAGGAATATCATTGGCAGTGCGGAAAATAAAAAAGCCACCGATGCATTCAAAGCCGAATACCAGATGCAGGTTTTTCGTGTACAGGCAAAACAGCTGCTGGACGATATTGATTTTCTGATGACACCCACAGCCGGGACCATTTACACCATTCATGAAGTCAATGCCGATCCCATTAAGCTGAACAGCAATCTTGGATATTACACTAATTTTATGAATCTTCTCGATTGTGCATCTGTGGCTGTGCCGGCAGGATTCCTGGATAAGGGTTTACCCTGGGGCATTAGCCTGGTGAGTAGCTGCATGCAGGATCGTAAGTTATTGTCCTATGCCAATAGATGGCAACAGCAGCAAAATATAAAACCCGGTAAACTTGACCTGCCCCTGCCGGTTACAGAGGCTGGCAATATTGCTTTTACTGATGGTATTCAGATTATAGTCTGTGGTGCTCATCTGGATGGTCTGGCACTTAACTGGCAGTTACGTGAGCGTGGGGCACAGTTACAGGAAACAACCACATCGGCGGACTGTTACCGGATGTTTGTGATCGAAGGCTCGCCACAAAGACCCGGATTAATACGCGATGAACCCAACGGCAGGGCCATTGATATTGAAATCTGGAAGATACCTGAAGCCGAATTTGGAGGTTTTGTCGCCAATATATCCGCGCCATTGGGTATAGGTAAGGTAGAGACTATTGATGGCCGATGGTTGCCTGGATTTATCTGTGAAGGCTATGCAATAGACGGCGCGAAAGAAATCAGTGACCTGGGTGGTTGGAGGCAATATTTAGCAACTGATTGAATACAACCATAGAGAGCTCTTTTAAAAGAATTGAAAACTTTGCCACAGAGACACTGGGAACACCGAGAAATAGTCGTGATGTTAATAGACACACTTAAAAAACTCTGTGCTCTCTGTGTCTCTGTGGCAAGTCGTTCCAAGTACAGCTTCAGTGAGTCTGGTATTTTTCTTTAGTTTGTCAGTCGATCCATGCTGCGATAACTGATAGCTTCTGTCAGGTGGTGGGTAGCAATTTGCTCCATATTGTCCAGGTCGGCGATGGTTCTGGCGAGTTTCAGTATGCGGTGGTGGGCGCGGGTGGATAGTTTCATTTTATCTATGGCCTGTTCCAGTAGCTGGTTATCTGTTGTGGTTAGCTGGCAGTGCTGGTCAATTTCCCGTGTACTGAGTTCGGCATTGGCTTTGTTGGCTCGTAACATCTGGCGCTGGTAGGCCTGTTCTACCCGTTGTCGGATGATATGGCTGGTATCCGAATTTGTTTCATCGTGAATTGTCTGTCGATTCTGCCTGGGTACTTCAATATGCATGTCGATACGATCCAGTAGTGGCGCGGATATGCGTGCTCTATGTCGGTCCTGTTGCTGGGGAGTGCATTTGCAGAGTTCCCGGCCATCGCAGCTGTAGCCCTGGGGGCAGGGGTTCATGGCTGCAATGAGCTGGAAGCGTGCGGGAAACTCGGCCTGACGTGCTGCTCTGGATATGGTGATTTGTCCAGTTTCCAGGGGTTCTCGGAGTACGTCCAGTACTCTACGATCAAATTCCGTGAGTTCATCTAAAAACAGTACCCCGTGATGGGCCAGTGATATTTCACCCGGCCGTGGATTGGAGCCACCGCCCACCAGGGCAACGCCGGACGCAGTGTGGTGGGGCGTTCTGAAGGGACGTCGTTTCCAGTCCTGGTGATTAAAACCCTGGTGGCTGATGGAATTGATGGCGGCAGACTCCAGGGCCTGGTCATCGTCCATGCTGGGTAACAGACCGGGCAGGCGACTGGCTAGCATGGTTTTACCGGTACCGGGTGGGCCTATCATGAGTATGTTATGGCGACCAGCGGCTGCAATTTCCAGTGCTCGTTTGGCATAGTGCTGTCCTTTGACATCGCTGATATCCAGCAGGGGACCGCAAGGTTCAGGAGAACTCTGACGATGCTCTACCAGGCTCAGGGATTGTTGCTGCTGGAGATGGCGACAGACGTCGAGTATATGGCTGGCTTTAAAAATATTTAGATGATTTATCACTGCCGCTTCATCGGCGGAATCCTGTGGCAGGATAATACTTCGACCTGCCTGTCTGGCACCCAGGGCCACTGGCAGAGCGCCGCTAATCGGGCGTAAATCTCCGCTTAATGCCAGCTCGCCATGGAACTCATATGGATGAAGCTTTTCCTCATCAATCTGGTTAGATGCGGCCAGTATGCCCAGGGCTATGGCCAGGTCAAAACGACCACCGTCTTTGGGCAGGTCGGCCGGGGCCAGGTTGACGGTGATACGGCGTGCCGGGAATTCGTAACCTGAGTTGATGATGGCGGCACGAACCCGGTCTTTGCTTTCCTTTACCGCGGTTTCGGGCAGGCCGACTATGGCCAGGGCCGGCAGGCCATTGGAAATATGAACTTCGACGGTAACTTCGAGTGCATGAATACCATGCAGAGCACGGGTGTAAAGAGTGGCGAGTGACATGGCTTCCTTTCCATGGTGAAGTTTATTTGTTTTCCAGTTCGCTGACTTTGTTTTCCAGTTCGCGCAATTGTTCCAGCGTGCGGGCCAGTAACCGAGACTGTACATCAAACTCTTCCCGGCTCACAAGGTTCATTTTACTAAATGCAGCTTCCAGAACGGAACGTAGGTTGTTTTCTATGTCTTGCTGCATGAGCTTAACACTGTCGGGCAGTACCGAGGACAGCTTGCGGGTAATGGAATCAATGGTTTCGTTATCGATCATGGCTAAAGTCTTTTATTGAATAATGAATATTCTACCGTAAATGACACGCACCTGCTCAGTGCGTCTGGCCGCCCAGAAATGGTGCGTAGCAGAATATAATGCACCTAACTGGTGCGGGAAATTGTCCTTAAGCGATGTTTTTGTTTATTGGAATTACACGTAAGCTATTGTAATTATTAATATTTAATGATTTGGCATAGCAAGTGCTTTTAGTGAAGGCGAAATGACTTTTTTAAACAAGAAACATATCTGAGGTTTTAACAATGAAAAAAGCTAATCTTCTGGCATTAAGTGCCGCCGTTGCTGGTGTTCTGGTGAGCAGTGCTTCTTACGCGGGTGCCAGTGCAAATGTGGGTTTCACATCTGATTACTATTTCCGTGGTATTTTCCAGGACACCTCCAGTGCGTCTGCGGGTCTTGATTATGAGCACTCTAGCGGCGTTTATGTGGGTACCTGGTTGGGTAATGTAGCTGATGGTCTGGAAATCGATTACTACCTGGGATATGCCGGTGAAACATCTGGCTTCTCATACGATATTAGTTATGGTGTTTTCGACTACACTGACGACAGCTTCGATGATAAATACTCTGAAGTGGATCTGAAGTTAGGTTACGGTCCAATTAGCATCGAATATGCTGTAGGTGAGTATGACAAACCGATAACAGAAGATTATACATTCGCTGCTATAACAGGTGAATATGAAGGTTTCTATCTGACATATGGATCTCATAGTCGTGACAAAGCAACCGATTCATATCCTGATGGTTCATTCACTGAGATTGGTTACGGTACCGAAGTCGGTGGGTTTGATCTGGGTATAGCAATCCTGAACAATGATGAAGACCTGGACAGCAAAACAGCTTCTGGTACTGGTGAAACCACCATGATCTTCAGTCTGGGCAAAACTTTCGATCTTTAATTAACACTGGGTAAAACCTGATAAGTTGCCCATTCTTCGGAATGGGCAATTGTTAAGGAGTTAAAAATGAAGCTGATTACAGCAATTATCAAGCCCTTCAAGCTGGATGACGTGCGTGAAGCACTGTCAGATATCGGCGTACAGGGTATTACCGTGACTGAAGTTAAAGGCTTCGGTCGTCAAAAAGGGCACACAGAATTATATCGTGGTGCTGAGTATGTTGTGGACTTTCTACCTAAGGTCAAAATCGAAGTCGCCGTTGATGACGGTATCGTTGATCAGGTGATCGAAGCAGTTCGCAATGCGGCAAATACTGGCAAGATTGGAGATGGCAAGATCTTTGTTTATCCAGTTGAGCAGGTTATCCGTATCCGTACGGGTGAAAGCGGCGTAGAAGCGCTTTAATAGCGGGGGATATGTTAGTGGAAAATCAAATTTTTGAACTTCAATATGCCATCGATACCTTTTATTTTCTGGTAATGGGTGCCCTGGTAATGTGGATGGCTGCCGGTTTCGCCATGCTCGAAGCAGGCCTGGTGCGTGCTAAAAATACAACTGAAATTCTGACCAAGAACGTGGCCCTGTTTGCAGTATCCTGCATCATGTATATGGTTGTTGGTTATGCCATCATGTACGGTGGCGGCATTTTCCTGGATGGTATTGCCGGTGGTGAAACACTGGTGGCCGATGCACTGGGTGCATCCAAAGAAAACGGATTTGGTGGTGATTCTGTTTATGCAGCAGCCTCTGACTTCTTCTTCCAGGTGGTATTCGTAGCAACGGCTATGTCCATCGTATCCGGTGCTGTTGCAGAGCGTATGAAGTTGTGGGCATTCCTGGCCTTCGCCGTAGTAATGACCGGTGTTATCTACCCAATGGAAGGTTCCTGGACCTGGGGTGGTGCTTCTGTATTCGGTATGTACACACTGGGTGACCTTGGGT
>JBLYYN010000029.1:0-9166 GCA_048550535.1 Gammaproteobacteria bacterium | reverse complement strand
GGTGCAAAGTGCTGTTTCTTGCCCAGCAAAAGGCGTCCAATTTTAAAGCAGCGACAGTATTGATCAATGCCCTGTGTGTGTTGGTGATCTCAAAATGTGACTCTGCTCATACCGGTTGTGGTGACTTCCCTGGCGCCGGTGCTGCGACCTGTCGCACGTCATGCTATCAAGGCCGGTGTGCGTGCTATTGAACAGGGTCGCGAAATACTTGCCGAAACCGGTGAAATGGTTGAAGACATGATTGCCGAGACCCAGGCCGAATTGCGTGCCGCACGTGAAGGTAACAACCAGGCCGAAACAGGATCGAGTGTCGATGCAGAAATCGATTCAGACGATACAACCGCTAAAACGCCTGCACAACCGAAAGCAAAAAGAAAAGCTAAACAAGCTAAAGTAAAAACACCCGCAGATTCTGAAACCAGCTGATGAGCCAGCGCTTCTACATTGCACATCATACACAAGGCCGGACTCGCATCCGCTGGGCCAGTGCTGCAAACCGAAAAAGCGACGTGCTGGATATTGCCCAGACCCTCGGTGAACTCGATGGTGTTGAGTATGCTGAAGCCAGACCGGCCACCGGTAGCATCATTATTGAACATCCGGAAACAGAATGGTCTCAGTTGCAGGCATCCATGGAACAACAATGCGACCTGTATTTCAGCACGGCTGTCGAATCACCTGTCGGCAACGGCATACAGTCTTTGAAGGAGCAACTGGACAAACTTAATTCGCTGTTACGGGAACAGAGCAATAACCAGACCGATTTGAAAAACCTGACGGTGAACATGTTGTTGATACTGGCCATTATCCAGGCAGCACGTGGTCAGGTCATGGGATCGGCGGCTTCGTTTCTCTGGTATGCACTGAACATCACCACCCGTTCAACCGGCAGCACTGTGGATACGGATGATATGTCGTCTGCAGATTAGGCATTTTTCATCTCCTGCAACCTGGTCAGTCGTTCCCAGGGCGCATCCAGGTCTTCTCGCCCCATATGCCCGAAAACGGCCAGATTTTGATAAAACCCACGGTGCTCACGCGGCAGCTGTTGTAAGGAAAACTCCCTCGCTATCATGCCTGGACGAAAATCAAATACCCTATCCAGTGTTTGGGCGATTAGCGTATCATCCAGCTTGCCGGTCCCGTAGCTATATACACGCAGACTGACTGGCTCCGGCTGGCCAACGGTATAACTTAGCTGGACTTCGCATTCTTCAGCGAGCCCAGCGGCAACCACATGTTTGGCCGCATAGCGCGCGGCATAGGCACCGATGCGATCAATGCGCAAAGGGTCCTTGCCACTCAGAGCGGCACCACTCTGGCGGGAATATTCACCATAGGTATCTATGCCGATCTTGCGACCGGTGAGGCCGGAATGTGCGGCGGGTCCACCACCGATAATTGGGCCGTCGGGATTAATAATGAGCCGAGTGTGCTGATTCAATTGCAGAGAATATTCATCCAGCACTGGATTGATGACCCGCTCGATAAGATCACTGCGTAAAGCATCCGTTGAGGGCGTGTCGGCGGTCAGCTGGGTCGTCAGCATACTGATACAGTGCACATCGAGCGGCTGGCGATGCTGGTAACTGACGGCTACCTGAACCTGACCGTCGGGTGCCAGATAAGACATTACCTTAAGCTCACGGGCTTCAGTCAGGCGCCTGGCAATGGCATTGGCCAATACGATGGGCAAAGGCATCAGGCTGGCTGTTTGTCGACAGGCATAACCGAATAAAGTCGCCTGGTGTGAGGCGGGAATGCGAGCAAGCTCCTCCAGATCCGCACTCATGACATCTAGCCGGGGATGTCTAAATGAGGCCAGGTCAGCCTGGCTCAACATGACCGAGCAGTCACGATCATTAAATTCTCCCTGGTGATATCCGGCACTGGAAACCACACGCCGTGCAATATCGGTCATATCCAGATTCACATCACTGGCCACACGTACTGACAGAAAAATTACCCCACTGGAAACCGCGCATTCGGCAACCAGGCGTGAGGTCGGATCTTCGGCCAGGTAATGATCGACAATTGCATCACTGATCTGGTCACAGAGTTTATCCGGGTGCCCCCGTGTTACCGACTCGGAAGTAAAAATATTTTCAGCCGTCATCGCTATTCCCTCCTGACCCTGAAGTATTCTGTCTTATGATGTGTCGCTCTGGTCGTCTTAGTACTTTGAATATTTCGTTGCCAAGCAAGGGTAAAATACTACCTGCAATTATGACCAGGCCATCCACGGGTCGCACCGGGCTGGTCCCCAACATGCGTCTTAGCGTCGGTAAAAACAATGTCGACAGTTGCCCCAGTGCTGTTCCCAGTAAGGCACGCTCGAACCATGGATTGCGTGGTAGACGTGGAGTATCGAAAATACTATGACGCTGCGAACGACTGGCAATGGCGTGCAGTAACTGAGCGAAGGTGAGTGTATGGAATGCCAGGGTGGAGCCCCGGGCATGTCCATCGCTTGCTTGCCCATAAAGATACGCCGCCATTGCCCCTGCACTAATCAATCCGGATTCGACCGCCATTATGCCCAGCCGTTGATTGGTAATTATAGGTGCATCCGCTGGGCGTGGATCCCGTTCCATCACATCATAACTGGCTGGCTCAAAAGCTAAAGCCAGCCCGGGGAATATGTCTGTGATCAGGTTGATCCATAGTAACTGCATTGGATTCAGGGGTGCGCCCAAACCTGTACTGATACCCACCAGCATGACCTCGATTTCACTGAAGTTGGTCGATAGCAGGTAATGGATGGTCTTGCGGATATTGGCGTAGATGGTGCGGCCCTGACGTACGGCTACCGCGATAGTATGTAAATCGTCATCGTCTATCACAACATCCGCTACCGAGCGGGCAATATCGGTACCGCTGGCACCCATGGCGATGCCAATATCGGCTGCTTTCAATGCGGGGCCATCATTGATGCCATCACCGGTCATGGCCACCACTTTTCCAGCCTGTTGTAATGCCAGCACTATACGCAGCTTATGGGCTGGACTGACGCGGGAAAATACATCTACTCGGCTAACGAGGCTGGTAAGCAGATCGGGCGGCATTTTATCTAGCTGACTGGAATCAAGAATTTGTAGTGCTTGGCCATTCGCCAGCCCCAGTTGTCGCGCAATAGCATATGCCGTGGCACTCTGGTCACCGGTGATCATTACGGTTCTTATTCCTGCGCGGTGGTTCAGCTCTATCAGTTCACCCATACCCGGACGCAACGGGTCATGCATACCGACCATGCCAAGCCAGACCAGCTTATCGGCATTACGTTGTGCTGACTTTTGTATACGACGATAAGCGACACCGAGAACACGCAGGGCGTCTGTCGCCATACGTTCATTGGCTTCGAGTATCAGCTGATGATCCTTATCGGTTAAAGGATACAACTGACCATTGAGCATTTTTTCAGTGCAACGCTCCAGGATTTCACTGGGCCGGCCCTTGACCGCCAGCAACAGACCATCATCACCGTCAACATGAATGCTGCTCATGAGTGGTCGGTTTTCAGCGCGCTCACGAATTTCAACCAGATGATATCGCTTATGCAGGCCTGCTATATCAATATAGTTCGCTCTGGACAGTTCGAGCAGTGCAATTTCGGTGGGCGACCCAGAGAGCTTGTTGTCTTCAAGACTTGCTTCATTGCACAGTGTAATCATCTCCAGCAAGGATTGCAGTTCAGCGCAGATACTGGTTTCAACCTGGGCACCCTGGTAAAGAAAACGGTTTTCTTCCACCTTGAACCTGTGCCCAATGGTTTCCGCCTCAACAACGGTCATATGATTACGGGTCAGGGTACCGGTTTTATCCAGGCACAGTACCTGTACCGAACCCAGTGTTTCCACGGCTTCGATCTGGCGCACCGTCACATGGTGTTGTTTCATATCCTTGATGCCTACAGCCAGGGTCGTTGTCGCCACGGCCGGCAGACCTTCGGGGACTGCGGCGACGGCGAGTGAGACAGCGGAATTCAGCATCTGCAGCATCGGTTGCCCACGGAGCAAACCAATCCCGAAAATTCCCGCACAGACCACACCACTGAGTATGCCAAGCTGGGTGCTCAGTCGCCCCAGCTGTTTTTCCATGGGTGTTTCCGGTGGCTGTGTGGTATCGACCAGGGACTGAATCTGTCCCAGTTCTGTCTGGCTACCGGTTTGCACCACAATGGCTCGACCATTACCGCCGGTAACCACAGTACCCATGTGCAGCATATTACGGCGCTCACTGAGCGGCGTGTCCAAATCGTGATGGGCATCGGCCAGTTTACTCACCGGCAGGCTTTCGCCGGTTAATGCAGATTCGTCAACCGTCAGGCGTCGAGCAGACAGGAGTCGAGCATCACCGGCTATTTGCGTACCGGGCGACAGCTTCGCCAGATCACCGGGAACGACATCAGTAACGTCGATGATATGCTGTTTGCCATCACGAATCACGCAAGTATGGGTCGGTGCCATCGAGCCCAGTGAAGCGATGGTATGTTCTGCCTGCCGTTCAGTGCCATAGCCTATGAGAGCATTGGTAATGACCACGCCGACAATGACGGCAGCATCAATGCGCCCACCCGTAGCAACAGCAATGGCGGCGGATACAGCCAGCATAGCCACCGGTAGACTCTTGAACTGTTCAATAAAAATACGCAGATCGGAGCGTTGACTGTATCGCCCAAAAACATTTGGCCCATACTGTTGCAAGCGCAACCCTGCTTCTTGTCTGGAAAGACCACTGACGGGATTCACGCACAACTGATGTATTACGTCATCCAGTTTCAGTGCATGCCAGTGACTGGAAGAATCCGAGGAAACCACTGGCTTGTGCCTGGTGCTTTTATGGCCGTGGGCTGTCGAGACTGATGCGACCCTGGAAACGTGGGTGTTGGTTTTAACATCCAGGGCTTGAGGAAGAATATCTGACAATGCCTGGTCGATAGCATCACAAATCGATGCTAATTCCTGTGTGGGTCTATACATCACCAGAACCCGAGCGGTCAGTGCATTGCCAGTTACCGAAACAACGGGTTCGAGTTCTAGCAACGCCAGTTCAACACGACGAACCAGATGTCTGGCACGATACAATGCAGAGGCGGCAAAGCGTAATCTGCCGGGAACTTCATCATGAATAATATTTATCAGCACCTGTTAACAGCCTGTTGGTTTTATACCCCTGATCATTCATTAAAAGCATATACAGACTATAGTGGACCAGTTCTGACCGAAATCAACAAAGACTATTGATTATTTTGTTAGTGTTTAAAAGCACTAGACTCCGGTGTAATAAAAACGTCACATCTATCCGGTAAGTTTTAATTATTCGTATATCCGCTGCTGGATTTTAATATTTTCATATCCAGTAACAGGGATGCAATTTCCTGGCAGCCTGTCATGGCATTTTGTTAGCTGGTTCACGATTGATTGCGACATGACTGTCGAGATTCCTTATCATACTCAGCCCACTTCGCAGGTTGCTCTGGACCTCTGTGTCGATATTCATCAGGGCCTGGAAACAGCGGAAGTAAAACAACGTCAGCAAGTTTATGGTGCTAACGAAATTCAGACGCAAACACGCACTGGATTTATTCACAAACTGCTACGCCAATTTGCGGATGTCATGATCATTGTGTTACTGGTGGCTGCTATTGTTGCCGCCGTTATGCATGAAATTAATCACAGCATTGTCATACTGATAATTGTTATTTTGAATGCTCTGATCGGCGCAGTTCAGGAATATAGAGCTGAAAAAGCACTCGATGCACTGCGTAAAATCAGCGCACCTGAATCCACGGTAAAGCGTGATGGACACATCTATAACATAGTGACCCGTGAACTGGTTCCGGGTGACATTGTATTGCTGGAAGCCGGTAACATCGTGCCTGCTGATCTACGGCTGCTTGACACGGTAGATCTTGAAATTGATGAATCCACTCTTACCGGTGAATCGATCGCTGTCCCCAAACAGATAGAAACATTAACCGAGTCAAAGCTGCACATCGGTGATTGCAGCAATATGGCCTACAAGGGTACGCATGTGACCCGCGGGCATGGTGTCGGCATTACCGTGGCTACAGCATCGTATACAGAGCTGGGCCGTATCGCCAGACTGCTGCGTGAATCGAGCACTAGCTTGACGCCGTTACAGCAGCGACTGGCCCGCTTCGGTAAGCGACTGGCTATGGTAATTCTGACCATTGGACTGCAGTTAATGGTTATTTATGTACCCTTTTTTAACAATATTTTTCACACAAGCCCTTTATCCCTTACCGAACTGGTGGTCTGTTTTGTCCTGCCATTATTTATTTTTATTGCTGTGGAAGTAGAAAAATGGCCGGTTCGAAAAACCTGCCTGTACAGAACATCTAGCGTGGAGTCCTGACAGCTAAACTACCTGATTCGTAGCAAGATACCTTTATTATTAAGATAATGTTTTGTGATTATTATATGAAGCTAACACATACATGGGGTTTTCGAAGCGTGGCGTAGCAAGTCCCAGCCGAAGGCTGCATGATGTCCTTGTTATGTGTGGCTTGGAAGTATGCAATTGCTAGCTTTCAGGTAATGCGTCAAATTCTTTTCTTTTATTCTCAAACCATTTAGTCATTGCATCGGGTTTCTGCATAAGCTGTTGCATTTCTTTCATTGCATTAAGGTGGGGTTCATCATTTTTCTGGTGCATTTCCATGCCGTGCTGTTTGCTCATTTCTGCTATTTCTTCAAAAGAACTTGCATGAAACTCTTTATCGCAAGCCCCGCCGAGTTGTTTGCAGCTCATAGTTTTCATGCTTATCTCCTAATTAGTTTTAACACATAGCGACCCGCATCAGCGGTCGATAAAGCGTATAATGGTTTGGCGAGCCGACTGTATGCGCTTGATAGAAGGCGCCCTAGTTATATCCTATCTGCCAGTTTTCACTTTCAATATCAAGCAATTTTCCTTGTGCAAGTTTCTCCCAAAGCTCAAGAGTCTTTTCTTTAGGGACGTTAGTCATATGCTTGGGTTCGCCCTCCCCAGCAACGTTTTCCCAAATCAATTTTCCGCTTTGAAGTGCTGCCAGGCACCACTCTGATTCATGCGTAAGTGATACGTCAGTGTGTTCTCTATCTGCATTCGATAGTTCGTTATAGAGTTCTGTAAATTTTTCAAATGGCGCTTCAATTTCAGCGTCACCCATTAAATGATTTATCCAATATGACATAGTTATCTCTGCGCCTTTTACGTTAGCAATAAATGGCCGCGCGCATTTTTCGCGATACAAGCAGGTTTGAAAAAACCTGCGATTGTGACTGGCTTGTTATGTGTATCTTTCATTACCATATTTATCTACTTCGCACCCACATTTATGGCAAGCCCACCCACCCCACATTGCCTGTGTTTCATTCTCTGGCTTTCTTATTATTGGAAGAAGTGTATTGCATTTAGGGCACCTAACTCTTTTTAGATTTATACCCATAGGCCCATTTTTTTGCCAAAGCATTAACGTAACAAAGAGTACCGCTGCCAAAATAAGTAGTATAGTTGTGAATGTTAGTAATGCATTCATAAATATTTACTTGAACGCTTGGGTTCAGTAGCGTGAGTGACAGCGAGAGTCAACTGGAGCCCCTGGTTAGATGCTTACTTATCGTGAACTAGCAACTCTTTCTCGAGACTTTCCATCCATACTTCTACTTCTTGGATGGTTGGATTTTCCAGGTCGATCCACTCCTTACAGGCTTGAAACGCTGCCTTCAATTCCTTATCGGGAACCGGATCGAGATTCCTTTCCGGATCATCCCAGCCAAACAGCTGCGAACATTAGGCGTGCCTCTGTGGGCGTTGTACCAGCAGCAATCATCGCTTCGTAGAACATTCTGTGGACAGATTTCCACGGCATAGCTCTGTATTGGTTTGGGCTACGAGTTTCGTTGTCTGACTGACAGTAGGCATCATGTACAACGGCCGCCTTCAGGAACCCTTTTGCGAATCGCCCATCAGTCATCCACAATGCGAGACGTGGTACGGATGCTCCATCGGTCACGGTGCCTTTCGGTGCAACCCACTCTGTGCCCGTCTTGTCGACGAATACTAGATTTTCATCAACGAGCTCTTTTAGATCTGCACCGGGAACTTCTCGTAAGGTGATTGCTTTGGGAGTGAACCCGGTACTGTTATTGGTTGATGGCTGCGGGGTTGGTGCGCTGCTATCGCACCCGACCAATGTGGAAATGGCCGTGAATATCGCGAGCAGCGATAAAATGCGGTAAATCATTATGGTAATTCCGTTGTAAAGTGAAAGATCGTTTTTGCCATCTAACGTTATAGCTAATGAGCCCTAAATTCAGTGATAATAACAAATAATGCGATGAAATGCTGACAATTGTAAATGATTAAAAATAGCAATCAAGTCAAGGGTTTAGGGACCCAATTGAACAGCTTGTTAGGTGCTGAATGGCATTTGTATACTGTTATAATGCTTAATGCGTTTATTTAAATATGCTTTTTGCCTTTTATTGACTTGGCTCCGAATAATAGTAATACGAAGCCCCCTAAAAAATAAAATGCTTCTATAAACCAGAATAATATAATGCTTTCTTCTTTTTGAAATGTGTAAATAACATCATTTCGTCGATGCCTGTTTTTTGGGAACCTTTCCTTACGTGCTCGCATTATCCATTCAAGATGACTGATTTATTTGTCAATTGATATTTCCCTATATAATGAATGGAGCGGCGAGTGATGCAATTATCAAAATACAAAAAGTCTATCCTGAGTGTGTTGCTGATGGCCTTGTTAAGTATTTTATTCGGCACCAGTTACAGCGACTCAGGTGAACGGCGCAAGAACGAGCACAAACATGAACATGAGCAGCACAAGGAGGCACTCGACCTGATCAAGGAAGGCAAACAGACATTTCGTTTTGATACCTTTGGCGATGAACGTTTCTGGGGCGATCAGTTACGATTACACGAGGCCATTGCCGGCGAAGCGAATGGCGGGGTCGGCCCTGGTATTAGCCCAGCCACTGCGCTGGCGCTAGGGTTGAAGGTCGATGTTCAGGCCCTGCCAAAGAGATTGCGCAAAAAAATCAAACGCAACAAGGTGGATCTGGACGACCCGGCTACGACAATTGCCTTGTTGCAGCTTGATGCGGTAGTGGGAGTGAAGGGTTTTTTCAATAATTACG
>JBLYYN010000028.1:0-2745 GCA_048550535.1 Gammaproteobacteria bacterium | reverse complement strand
GCTTAAGATGGCTAAACTGAATGAGCATACTGACAAACTGGCTTGCCAGACCTGCCATATTCCGGCTTACGGTCGTGGTAAGGTGCAAACTAAGATGAGCTGGGACTGGTCGACTGCCGGCAAACTGGATGACAAAGGTCATCGTATCCAGACCAAAGGCAGTCAGGGTAAAACCGAGTATGACAGCAAGAAAGGTAATTTCACTTACGACCGCTATGTAATCCCTGAATACCAGTGGTTCAACGGTGACGTGAAATGGACCACGATGGAAGATACTATCGATCCTGATGGTGTGATTAAAATCAACGAATACATGGGTTCACCGGATGATGGTAAATCGCGTATTTGGCCGATTCGTGTATTCCGCGGTAAACAAATGATCGATAAAGGTAATAAGACTCTGGTCATTACCAACCTGGCGGGTGATAAAGACACCAAGTTCTGGGGTAATTACGACATGCAGAAAGCCGTTGAGTCCGGCATGAAATATGCTGATAAAGACTTCAGCGGTGAACTGGGTTTTGCCAAATCAGAAATGAGCTGGCCAATTACTCACATGGTGGCACCCAAAGAAGATGCCTTGTCCTGTCAGCAATGTCATACAGAAAATGGCCGACTGGAAGGTGTTGAAGGTATCTATATGCCAGCCACCAACAGCACTCCCTGGCTGGATAAACTTGGCCTGTCCATTGCGCTGTTAACCCTGATTGGTGTCCTGATTCATGGACTGATCCGCGTCATTCTGCATAAGAGAGGAGCTTAAGACCATGTCTGAAAGAATATATGTATTTAAACGTTTCGAGCGTTTCTGGCACTGGTCCCAGGCGGCACTGATCCTGACCTTGTTAACCACAGGGTTTGAAGTGCATGGCCTGTATACCTTGATCGGCTTCGAGGATGCGGTGGACCTTCATACCACCGCGGCCTGGACTCTGGTAGGTTTATGGATCTTTGCCATCTTCTGGCATTTCACTACCGGTGAGTGGAAGCAGTATGTGCCCACCATGGATAAAGTGGATGCCATGTTGAAGTATTACCTGACCGGTATTTTCACCGATGCTCCGCATCCGGTGAAAATGACTACGCTGAAGAAACATAATCCATTGCAACGCCTGGCTTATCTGTTTGTACTGGTGCTGGTTAGCCCCATCATCTGGATAACCGGCTGGTTCTATCTGTTCTATGCATCCTGGGATAACTGGGGTGTGGGCTGGTTGAACCTGGAATATGTTTCATTCTTCCATGTAGCGGGTGCCTATCTGATGTTGATTTTCATCATAGCGCATGTGTATCTTGGAACAGCAGGTCATACGCCGACTGCGCACTTCAAGGCGATGATTTCTGGGTATGAAGATGTCGATTAAAGGATTAACTATAACAATAGGGATATAACCAACCACTCAGTAGCAAGATTGGGAGTCCGGTGCAAACCGGGCTCCCTTTGTTGTGTATAGTTGTGTAACATTACAGCATGCCTATGATTCGATTTTTTATTTCTGTTTTCATTCTCATTAGTTATCCGCTTCACACCTTAGCCGTTGATGTCGATATTCCCCATGTCAGCCTTAAGGCCAAAGACAGTTTCCAGTTCGATTACCTGTATGCCAACAAGCATCGTGCATTTACCATCGCGCCCGGCGGCGCCTGGTCCTGGACGGCGAACAAGGCGACCGAGGAAGAGGCAAAAAAAGTAGCCCTGGATGCCTGTAACAGTTATACCGAACAGAAATGCGTACTGTATGCAGTGAACGACAAGATTACCTTCGATAAAGATCAATGGTTTAAATTGTGGGGGCCCTATAAGACCAAAGCCGATGTTAAAACCAGTAAACAAGGTATCAAGGTCGGCGAGATTTTCCCTGATGTGACCTTCACCAATCCAGAAGGCCTTAAACAGTCGATTTCCGATTTGAAGGGTAAGCTGGTATTCGCTCACTTCTGGGGCTGCTGGTGCCCTCCCTGTCGTCGTGAGTTCGAAACCCTGATTGATATGTATCGAATCTTACAGGACACTATGGGAGATCAGGTGGCGTTCGTAGTGTTGCAATTAAGGGAGCCGATTGAAACTTCACGTAATTGGGCAAAACAAAACAATCTGGATACTCTGCCATTGTCTGATTCCGGAGTGAAAGACAGCGAAGACAAGTTCATTCGTATCAAGGGCGGTAAACAGATTGCTGACCGTGAAATCGCCAAATATTTCCCATCCAGTTATGTGATTGATAAAAATGGTTATGTTATTTTTTCTCACATGGGCTCTATAGAGAACTGGCCAGAGTATGTGAACTTTTTCAGGGATGCGGTGGAGAACTCTGGGAAATGACTTAGTTTGCCACAGAGTCGCAGAGAACACTGAGGCTTTTAATGTTTGTACATTTGTTCAAGGATTCTATTTTCGTTTAATTGATGGTGTTTACTTAAAAATCCTCTAACTAAATATAACTCTGTGTTTTCTGTGCCTCCGCGGCAAATTAATGCTTTAAGCCTTATCCAGTTTGTAATTATTCAGCGGCTTAAAATAAGCAATCAACAGCGGCAACAAGGTCATATTCGCTAGCAGCGCCACCACCATGGCGAAGCCGGTCAACAGGCCAAAATAAATCATGGGTATAAAGTTCGACAGCGCTAGAATAGAGAAGCCCAGGGTGATGGTCACCGAGGTGTAATACATGGCCTTGCCGATACTGGCATGGCAGCGCTGGATCGTATGCCAGTAATCACGGTCATGGGGAAATTCTTCCTTAT
>JBLYYN010000027.1:0-2631 GCA_048550535.1 Gammaproteobacteria bacterium | reverse complement strand
TTGTCGGTATTGCAAAAGTAGTCACCGAAGCTTATGCGGATTTCACCGCATTCGACCCAGATGCCAAGTACTTTGACCCCAAAAGCGATCCGGATAAACCGCGCTGGTTCATGGTGGATATAAAATTTGTGCGCAAACTGAAACGCACCATCACCCTGGAAGAACTCAAACAGTATACTGAAGTGCTGGACGATATGCCTTTATTACGCAAGGGTAACCGCTTGTCCATCATGCCGGTCGCAGAAGCACACTGGAATTTTATTCTTGATCTTGAATGATTTTAAGTTGTGCGGGAATCCAGAAAGGTTCTATAGGCCAGATTGTCAGTTTCTTCCCACCAGCGATAGCCCAGGGTTTGCAGGAATTTCTTTAACGCCCTGCGATCCCCATCCGGAACCTGTAAACCCACCAGTACCCGGCCGTAAGCAGCACCATGGTTACGATAATGAAACAGGCTGATGTTCCAGCGATCACCAATCTGGGTAAGAAAATTCAACAGGGCACCCGGCCGTTCTGGAAACTCAAAACGGTACAGTACTTCATTCGCCAGGTCCGGCACCTGCCCACCCACCATATAGCGAACATGCATCTTGGCCACTTCGTTATCGGTCAGACACAACACGGGATAAGCCTTTTCCCTGAGCTTAGCCACCAGCTGTTCCATTTCCTGCTCACCTTCCACCAGTTTGATACCGGCAAATACATGGGCATCAGAATCATCGGCATAGCGATAATTAAATTCAGTAATGCCACGTTTGCCAATGGCATTACAGAAACGACGAAAACTACCCGGCTTTTCCGGGATAGTGACCGCAATCAGGCCTTCACGATGCTCGCCTAACTCAGCACGTTCCGATACATGGCGCAAGCGATCGAAGTTCATATTGGCGCCACTATTTATAGCAATGAAGGTTTGTTCGCTGAGCTGATTCTGTTCAACATATTTTTTCAAGCCGGCCACCGCCAGGGCACCCGCCGGCTCCATAATGGATCGGGTATCATCGAAAATATCCTTGATGGCCGCACAGATTTCATCGGTAGACACGGTAATCATTGCATCCACTGTTTTCCGAGCTACCCGGAAAGTTTCCTTGCCCACCTGCTTCACTGCCACACCGTCAGCAAAAATTCCGACCTCGTTGAGTATTACACGACGCCCCTTCTCCAGAGCCCGGGTCATGCTGGCCGCATCCTCTGGCTCGACGCCAATAATTTTTACCTCTGGACGTAAATATTTGATAAAGGCGGAAACCCCAGCCAGCAAACCGCCACCACCCACCGGCACAAATACGGCATCGATAGGTTCAGGATACTGTCGAATCAGCTCCATACCAATAGTGCCCTGGCCTGCAATCACATCCACATCATCGTAAGGATGTATAAAACTTAAGCCTTCTTTCTCTGCCAACTCATAAGCATACTCACTGGCCTCATCGTAAGTATCACCAAACAATACCGCCTTTGCACCATAGGATTTGACCGCATCCACCTTGATCCTGGGCGTGGTTTTCGGCATCACAATCACCGCTTTCTGGCCCATTTTCTGTGCCGCCAGGGCCAGTCCCTGGGCGTGGTTACCGGCAGATGCGGCAATTACGCCTTTCAGTTCCCCTGCCTGAAGTAACTGATAAAGTTTGTTATAGGCTCCGCGTAATTTGAATGAAAATACCGGTTGCAGATCTTCCCGCTTCAACAATATCCGATTATTCAGCCGAACACTCAGGCGCTTGGCCAAATCCAGAGGCGATTCGGTTGCCACATCATAAACCCGGGCAGTGAGAATTTTTTCTATGTATTTTTGTGTCATATCGTTTTAGCTGACTTAAAGCTCCACAACAGGTATCATGCTGCAAAATTAAATTGAGGAAGGCGTACTATGACTCAAGATGAAATGAAACGCAAAGCAGCCGAAGCTGCTATGGCTTATGTCGTTGAAGATGAAGTGGTCGGCGTGGGAACTGGCTCCACGGTGAATCATTTCATTGACTGCCTGGCAGAGATCAAGGGCAAGATCAAAGGGGCGGTTTCCAGTTCCGAAGCCTCAACCGAGCTGATGAAACAACATGGCATCCAGGTTTTCGATTTGAACCAGGTCGATATTATTCCTGTGTATATCGATGGCGCGGATGAATCCAACCATAACCTGTCCCTGATCAAAGGTGGCGGCGGAGCACTCACCCGCGAAAAAATCATCGCCGGCGCCAGTGAAAAATTTGTATGCATTGCCGATGAAAGCAAGCTGGTTGACATTCTGGGTAAGTTTCCACTGCCCGTGGAAGTAATCCCCATGGCACGCAGCTACATAGCACGCAAACTGGTTGCACTGGGTGGCCGCCCGGTATGGCGCGAGAATTTCATCACCGATAACGGTAATGTCATCCTGGATGTGCACGATATGGATATCATGGAGCCGATTAAAATGGAAAATGAAATTAACAGCTGGGCCGGCGTCGTGACCTGCGGCCTGTTTGCTAACCGCGGTGCCGATGTGCTGATCTTAGGCACACCGGATGGCGCTAAAACGGTTATGCCTAAATAAGTCTGAAGTCTGAAGTCTGAAGTCTGAAGTCTGAAGTCTGAAGTCTGAAGTCTGAAGTCTGAAGTCTGAAGTCTGAAGTCTGAAGTCTGAAG
>JBLYYN010000026.1:0-18989 GCA_048550535.1 Gammaproteobacteria bacterium | reverse complement strand
TTGCCATCCTGGCGTCGCACTGTGATGTTTGTTAGACACCTGCCTCGGCTTCCTGCCTCAGCGTTTGTGGCTTATTCGCCACTCACCCAACTGAGCTTCGGGGAATTGTAGTGCTCTTTCATTGCCATCCTGGCATCGCAGTGTGATGTTGGTTAAACACCTGCCTCGGCTTTCCTCAGCTCACCCAAAGAACTATCGGGGAATAGTCTTCTCAACCGGTAAAACCGGACTTCCTTGAGAGGGCGCTATAGTACCGATTTGGATGAATTCGGTCAACCTTTTGCTATAAAATTTCCGATTCTATCCAGCGCCCTCTCCAGGCTGCCCATGTCGGTGGCGAAGGAGATGCGCAGGTGGCCCTGGGTGCCGAAGGCAGAACCGGGTACCAGGGCTACTTCGGCTTCGGCCAGTATTTTTTCCGCCAGTTTCACATCGTCGTCTATGCCCATTTTTTCCATTACCGAGTGGAAACCGGGGAAGATGTAGAAGGTGCCGTCACTGGGCAGGCAGGTGACGCCGTCCATGGCCAGTAAGGTTTTAAGCACATAGTCGTGGCGCTGCCTGAAGGCGGTGTTCATTTCCTGCAAGCGTGACTGGTCACCTTCCAGCGCAGCCTGGGCAGCAACCTGGGCGATGGAGGTGGGGTTGGAGGTGCTCTGGGACTGGATCTTTTTCATGTTTTTGATCAGCTCCGCCGGGCCGCCGGCATAGCCGATGCGCCATCCGGTCATGGCGTAGGCCTTGGATACGCCGTTGAGCACCAGGGTGCGGTCATAGAGTTCGGGGCAGGCGTTGACGATGTTGCAGAAGCCTTCCTCGGTCCAGAGGATATGCTCGTACATATCATCGGTGGCGATGAGTATGTTCGGGTAGTCTTTGAGTACCTCACCCAGGGCTTTCAGCTCGGCCAGGGTGTAGGCCTTGCCCGATGGGTTGGATGGGCTGTTGATGACGAACAGACGGGTTTTATCGGTGATGGCCGCTTTCAGCTGCTGGGCAGTAATTTTAAACTGCTGGGATTCGTCGCCCTCGATGATCACCGGCTCGGCATCCGCCAGTTTCACCATGTCCGGGTAGGATACCCAGTAGGGCGCCGGTATGATCACTTCATCTCCGGGGTTCAGCATGGCCTGGGCCATGTTGAAGAAGCTCTGTTTGCCGCCGCAGGACACCAGAATCTGCTCCGGTTGATAACTCAGTCCATTATCTTTTTCAAACTTGTTTATAATGGCCTGTTTCAGGCTGGGTGTTCCATCCACAGCGGTGTATTTAGTGAAGCCGTCATTGATAGCTGTGATGGCGGCCTGTTTAACATGGTCGGGAGTATCGAAATCTGGTTCGCCGGCAGCCAGGCCAATAACATCACGTCCTTCGGCTCTTAGTTGTGCGGCCAGTGCAGTTACCGCCAGAGTGAGGGAAGGTTTTACTTTTTGAATTCGGTTGGATGATTGAATGGCCAAATTTTTAGTCCTGAACAGAGGTTATAATTTTTTCACATGGCAATTGTAGACAATGTCAAAGCTTTTTGAAATCGATACTTGTAATGAACCTGCGGGAGATCAGCCCCAGGCCATCCATAAATTGCTCGAGGGCTTACAGGATGGTCTCGCTGACCAGACTTTGCTGGGTGTTACCGGCTCTGGTAAAACCTTTACCATTGCCAATGTGATCCAGCAGTCACAACGCCCGACCATGATACTTGCGCCCAATAAAACCCTGGCCGCACAGCTGTACGGTGAGATGAAAGAACTGTTCCCTAATAACTCGGTGGAGTATTTCGTTTCCTACTACGACTACTACCAGCCGGAAGCCTATGTGCCGAGCAGTGATACCTTCATCGAAAAAGATGCTTCGATTAATGAGCACATCGAGCAGATGCGTTTGTCTGCCACCAAGGCGACCATGGAGCGGGAAGATACGATTATAGTTGCCACAGTATCGGCCATTTATGGACTGGGTGACCCGGAATCGTACCTCAGTATGATGTTGCATCTGGTGCGGGGCGATATGATTAATCAGCGCGACATACTACGCCGGCTGGCGGAAATCCAGTACACCCGGAATGATATGGAGCTCAAACGAGGCTGTTATCGGGTGCGCGGCGAGGTGCTGGATATTCATCCGGCAGACTCTGAGCGCGAAGCGGTGCGTATAGAAATGTTCGATGATGAAATCGAGCAGCTGAGTTACTTCGACCCACTCACTGGGGAAGTGCTGCGTAAGGTGGCTCGACTCACGGTGTATCCGAAAACCCATTATGTGACGCCGCGTTCGACCATCGAAAACGCCATCGATTCTATTAAACAGGAGCTGCGGGAACGGCTGGCCGAGCTGCGTGACAACAATAAGCTGGTGGAGGCGCAGCGACTGGAGCAGCGCACCATGTACGATATCGAAATGATGCGCGAACTGGGTTACTGCAACGGCATCGAAAACTATTCCCGCTATTTATCCGGTCGAGCACCGGGCATGCCGCCACCCTGTCTGTTTGATTATTTGCCGGATAATGCATTGCTGGTGATCGATGAAAGCCATGTCAGCATTCCGCAGATCGGGGGCATGTACAAGGGCGATCGTTCGCGTAAGGAAAACCTGGTCAATTACGGATTTCGCCTGTTGTCGGCGCTGGATAACCGGCCCCTGCGATTCGATGAATTCGAGAAAATTCGCCCTCAGACCATTTTCGTCTCCGCCACGCCCGGCACTTATGAGAAAGAGCATGCCCAGCAGGTGGTGGAGCAGGTGGTACGCCCCACCGGACTGGTGGATCCGGAAGTAGAAATTCGCCCGGTGGCCACCCAGGTGGACGATGTACTGTCGGAAATCAATAAGCGGGTGGCAGTGAATGAACGGGTGTTGATTACCACCCTGACCAAGCGCATGTCGGAAGATCTCACCGATTATTTAACCGAGCATGGGGCGCGAGTGCGCTATCTGCATTCCGATATCGACACCGTGGAGCGCATGGAGATTATCCGCGACCTGCGACTGGGGGAATTCGATGTGCTGGTGGGTATCAACCTGCTGCGTGAAGGCCTGGATATGCCGGAAGTGTCCCTGGTGGCCATTCTGGATGCAGACAAGGAGGGTTTTTTACGATCCGACCGCTCATTAATCCAGACCATCGGCCGGGCCGCCCGCAACCTGAATGGCAGGGCCATACTCTATGCCGACAAGATCACCGGCTCCATGCAGCGGGCGCTGGAGGAAACCGAACGTCGTCGGCTTAAGCAGCAGGCTCATAATAAAGCTCATGGCATCACTCCAAAAGGTATCCAGAAAGCCATCACCGATGTCATGCAATCAGGGTATGAACAACGTTACCAGCAAAAATATATGAATGTGGCGGAAGGTCATGCCGAATATGCACATATGTCGCCTGACCAGGCCAGTCGTGAAATTGACCGGCTGGAAAAACAGATGTACGAACATGCAAAAAATCTGGAATTTGAGGAAGCGGCGGCCATTCGAGACAGGTTGGAATATCTGCGTAAACTGGCTCTGGGAGCAGGGGTTTAAGTTTAAAAAACACTTAATTTATTTATATTTGATAATAATCACTGAAAAAATCTGTTTTAGGGGGGCTTATTCTCGCTCAGGCTGCGATAAAAATAAGACAATGGTATTAATCATCGCTAAATCAGGAAAATTTCATCTTGAATGATTGCGTATTAAACGGTAGTCTCAGCACCGCTCGAACGAGCCTTGACTGGCCGTGCCCAGGCTGAAGCATAAACATTATGTCAGGCCAGTATCCATGGAATTAACTGAATCCATTGCCTTATGGAATATGTGATTTATTGAGCATATTTGCACAATATTCCAGTTTGGATAGCAATTGTCAGAGCTGTAAAGTCTATATGGCAAAAACAGTAAAGTGACCGAGCAGTGAAATATTAAGTAGGTATGAATTCTGGCATTACGGGAAAAATTCCCATACAGGAAATGCTAATAAACAGCTATTGTCCAGTTAGTTTGAAGAAAAACTGTGCGTGGTTGCCAAGAGTTTTCGCTCAAATTTTCTGAATTTGGTTTTGTTCTTACTCTAAGGTATGTCAATGAGTGATACTCAAGAATTCAAGGTCTTCCTTATCGGTGTGGCTGAGAAAGATAAACAGATGCTGCAACGTATTTTAAGGGTGTCGACCGGTTCTGTCAGGCGCTATGTCCTGACCGATGATAGCAGCCCTGAGCCTCGCAAACTCTATGTGGTGAACTCAGACAATGATCAGGCGATTGCCCATTGGTGTCGTCAGTATATGAATCCGGATAAATCTCCCAAAGTGCCTACGGTGTTTACCGGCTACCGCAAGGTAAAAGGCGAGAAGATATACAATATTTTGCTTCCCTTCCGTGCCACACAGGTGTTGAGCACTTTAGACACTATTACGGTTAAGGAGATGAACTTTATTCCAGAGCTTACTATTGGTCAGTTCGATGAGGATTCAAATGTTTCCAGTGCTCTACTGGAAGAGATTGCCAATAGTACTAGTCCCAATGGTCATTACCAGTTCAAAGCCATGGTGGTGGATGACAGTCCTCCTGTGCGTAAGCAGCTGGAAATAGAGTTAAAAATGCTGGGAGCTAAAGTTGAATGTGCTGAAAATGGCGAACAGGCTATTCAGCTGTCACGAGAAGAAGATTATGACATTATATTTCTGGATGTGGTGATGCCTGGAATCGACGGCTACAAGGTATGTAAATTCCTGAAAAAGGATATACGTTCAAAAAATACACCGGTCATTATGCTGACGGGTAAATCCTCACCTTTTGACAAGGTGAAAGGCTCGCTGTCAGGCTGTGATACTTATCTCACCAAGCCATTACAGCATGAAGACTTTCAGAATATTACGCGTAAGTTTCTACCACGCGTGAATGGTTAAGTTTTTGAATGGAAGGCACTCTATGATTATTTATAGTCCTATAGAAAGGAAATGGCTGTTTTCGTAGAGCTGTTAAGGATCTAAATTCAAAATATGAAATAAAGCGATTGAGCTTTTAATTTAAATTACCAGGTATCAATAGATGATTTACCTGACTCCATATCACTTATGAGGTAAAAGGAAATGGCAATTAATAAAGTATTACTGGTTGATGACTCACCTACTGATCTTGCTAATATTCGATCGATTGTTGCAGACGCAGGCTATTCTGTATTAACTGCAAAATCAGGAAATGAAGCAATTCAGGTTGCCAAGAGCGAGATGCCTGATCTGATATTCATGGATATAGTAATGGAAGGCGCTGATGGTTATGATGCCTGTCGTGAGATTACCCAAAACGGTGAAACCAAAGATATTCCAGTGGTATTTGTCACCAGCAAAAACCAGAAAGCTGATCGGGTTTGGGCCGAGTTGCAAGGTGGCAAGGCGTTTATTACTAAACCCTATACTCCTGAGCAAATTCTCGACCAGATTTCTGAATTGAACTAATGAATCAGTAAATCATTAGGCCATAGGTTATTTGATGGAAAAACAACCCGGTACTTGGATGACTCCAGAAGAAGCGTTAACGCGTTTCCAGGGGCCGGGTGTGTCCTTACTTGATCTGGATATTCAGGCTCAGGATAAGGAAGCGCTTAAGCGCTATGGTTTTGAAATAGGGAATCTAGGATTTTTGATTAATCGGGAAACCATTTGTGAAGTGGTAAAAGATTTCAAGATTTTTCCCATCCCTAATACCAGCTCATGGATGAGAGGCTGGATTAATCTACGTGGCAATCTAATACCTGTCTACGATCTGTCTCTTTTGCTTGGTTTGGCTGATGTGCCGAAGTACTACGAAAATCTTTTGATACTGGATAAACAGAGTGAGTCGATCGGTATCTTAATTGAAAACTTACCGAAGTCTTGTGATGTTTCCAATTGGCAGATCATGGACCATATCCCGAATATGAAGCTTGATATGACGAATTGTGTTCGTCAAACATATCGAACAAATGACAGGATCTGGCTTGATCTGGAACATAAAATATTTTTTGAATCATTAAAGGACTCAATAGCGATTTAAAAGTAATAAATGGAATTATCCTGGCAAATTTATACATCACGGCTATAGATATAGTCGTATGCAAATAACATAGTCTGATTCTACTTTCGAGCATATGCTGGAGGACGTGTATGAAATTATTTAACCGCAAAAAGCAGGTCAAGAAGTCTAGCTCTTGGCTCGGAAATGTAAGAATAACACAGAAACTAACAGGTCTGTTTTTTGCCCTGCTGGCAGGTTTCTCAATTATCGGTCTGGCTTATTACCAGGTATTGGTGGTAGAGAAGCAAACCCTGGAAGTTTCAGAAAAAATGGAATCATTCGAAGCGGGTATCCATGAAGTTCAGGTCGACTTGCTTAATGCACGTGGTGCAATCACTGAATTCTACCTGAAGAAATTTCCAATCCTCCTGGGTAAATTCGATACCCGTATCATTTCAGCCAGTCAGAACTTAAACCTGTTAACCACGCTGGTAAAAGAAGAGCAGAGACTGGGAGTTGTAACCAATCTGGGTGATGCATTTGAAGATTATCGAAATGCATTTATTAAAGCAGCTGAGGCTCAGATCGAAATCGGCCTCGATGAAAATACTGGTTTTAATGTGGAGATGATCGAATCCATTCAGCAACTGGATCGACTGGTTCAAAAACAAAATAATAACAGTCTCGAAGCATCATTGCTCAAACTGAAGCTCCATGAACAGAATTTTGTTCGTACCCAGGATGATGGTTATAGAAAAGATTTTATGTCGGAAGCCATTCGTTTCAGTTCCATACTGAAATCAGCAAAAATTCCTGCCGCTCAGAAAACCGAAATTAGCAATATTTTCTCCCGATTTACTACGGGATTTTCAAATATCGCAAGTACTATGCAAATTATGAGTAAATTGCAGGATGAAGTAAAAGTGGCCGGTAAACGTATTGAGCCGCTATTTGGTTCACTGCTGGAAAATAGTAACCAGATTGTTACTGATGCTCGACTATCATCGGCGAAACAAAAAAACCAGATTACCATCTTCTTTATTGCAATTTTGATACTGACCTCTATTGCAGTATCTGTGGCCCTGTTCTTGTTGGGTCGGTCCATTACGGTTCCGATCAGACAGTTACGCTCAACAGTAATGAAGGTTAATGAAGGTGACATGAGCGCCCGAGCAGAATTATCTCAGAGAGATGAACTTGGCGAGCTGGCCAGTGCATTCGATAAACTGCTGGATGAACGTGTGGCCACTCTGTCGGAAGCTGAGAAAGAAAGTGAGCAGCTCAATGAATCAGTAATCAGTCTGATCAGGGCTGTGAGTAAACTGGCACAGGATAAAGACCTGTCAGTCAAAATCCCGGTATCTGAAGATATTACTGGTGCGATCTCTGACTCCCTTAACTTGCTGGCGAAAGAAACTGCCAATATTATGGGTGTAGTGAAAACGACATCAAATCAGGTGGCAAATGTATCCTATGCAGTAAAACGTCAGTCTGACCATGTTATCGCAGTGGCTAACCAGGAACGTAAAGAAGTACAGGTGACCAATGAACTGCTAAAAGACTCCGTGTCAGCCATGAATACCATCGCCAAACAATCGCAGGAAGCTAATGATAAAGCTACCCTGACCATCGAAAATACCAGGCGAGCGGTGGATACAGTATTGTCGTCGGTTGAAGGTATTAATTCAATACGCAATACTATTAGTGAAACTGAGAAACGTATCAAGCGCCTGGGTGAGCGTTCCCAGGAAATCTCCGGTATCGTTAACCTGATTAACTCTATCGCAGAACGTACCCATATTCTGGCACTTAATGCCAGTATGCATGCAGCATCGGCGGGTGAAGCCGGTCGTGGTTTTGCGGTGGTTGCGGAAGAGGTACAACGACTGGCAGAGAATGCGCGAGATGCGACTCTGGAAATCTCCACCGTGGTAAACAATATTCGTGTGGAAACCGCTGATACGGTAACCACAATGAATGTCGCGATCACTCAGGTGGCTGAAGGTACTCGGCTCGCTGAACAGGCAGGACAAAGTATGCGGGATACACAGCAGGCGACTACGGAACTGGTGCGTGCGGTACAGCAGATTGCAACCAGCTCCCTGAATCAGGCTGAAATTAGTAAACAGCTACTGAAACGTGGGCAGATTATCCAGGATAGTACAGAGCAAACCAGCCGCGAACTGATCGAACAAACCAAGAATACAGAAGAGCTGGTGCGCTATTCGGGTAATCTGGTTTCTTCGGTTGCTGTATTCAAGTTGCCTGAAAATGCGGCGCAGAAAACAACAGAAGACATGGAAACAGTTGCTTTTGAAAGTACTGATAGCATCAGGGAAGCCGGCTAATCAACTTGTTTTCAAATACTGAATTGTATTTGAATCTAATTTTCTTAGTTCAAGTTTACTGGAAAGGCTTATGACGGCATCGCAAGCAGAAAAGTTGTCAGCTCTGGTATCTGAAGTGAGTCTTCAGTTATCAGAACTGGCATCCATATCCAGGCAACTTGCAAATCATGATGCTGTCGCTGAACGACTTAATAAATACAGGAATATCATTCAGCAAATTTCCATCACCATTGAACAATCAGAATACTCAGGATTGTTTGATCTTGTCGCTATATTGCAAGAAGGTGTGACTGCTCTAATCGAACAGAATAGAAACCCAAATCGGGACGAGCTGTATTTTCTCACCAAGTTGCCCGAAAAATTACTCGATTACATATCCTATCCAACCAGTAAATTACCGGGTCTGGTTCTGCTGAGGTTATTTAAACATCAGGGCTGGATTCGTCCGATCTCTATTGACGAAGAACATATCCTGACTGAATTTATGTTACCCACGGAAAATAAAGCAGATGATGGCGCGTCGGAGGTTGCTGCCGAGCTTGAAGCTGAGCATCTGGGGCTGGATTTTGAGACCAACAGAGACCAGGTTTCCGCTGGTTCAGAAACCGTAAGTCTTAGTGATTTTGTTCCACAGGATGATGAATCCAGTGATGATTTGAGTGTGCAAGAACTGACGAGTGATGGTGCTCTGGACAATATTGAAGATCGGGAGTCGCTGGTCGAATTTAATAATAATGATGAATCTTCAGAAAGTTTACTGGTGGATTTGGGTGTCGATGAGCCAACAGAAAGCGATGATGGCTTGCTGGTCGATCTTGATACTGAGCCGGATATTCAATCAGAACATGACGGGTTAATGAGTTTTGAACTGGAAGATTTTGAAACCCCTGAATCGTTCAATGAAGATCTTGATGTGGAGGTCGATATATCCGGTGAAATTGATATTACCGGTTATGCTAACGATGCAGCCGATGGTCCTGTGGTTGATGAATTGTTAGTAGAACAGGATGCGGGGCAAAACGAACAAAACATCGTAATGGAAACTGCCCAGTCTGCCATTGATGTGCTGACTGAAGAGTCAGATGCCGTTAACGAAACTACTGATGACATAGTAGAGGATGGTTTGTTCGAGGTCCCTGAAGACAGCAGTGAACAGCCAGCAAAAACTCCTGATTTTGTGGATTTAGCTGACGTCGAGCAGGCCATTGCACTATCGGATATCATTTCCGATGATGAAACTGAGGACTCTAGGCTGGAAATGGAAAATCCATCGCCAGCTGAGTTACTGGTGGACACTATCGAGCTGGATGATTCAGTTTTACGGGAAATCGATAATACGCCATTGATAGAAACCGTCGAGCTGGAAGACACACATCCTAAAGAAGCATCACCTGCAAATGCTGGATTAAATGAGGACCAGCAAGAGCTGGTCGATTTGATACGTGCCGAACTTGCGGAAATCATTGATGAACGAGACCAGCTGCGCGATGAACTGGAACAGGCGCAGGATATAGTGACACTGGTTCACCACTTGATGAATATCTCAGAACAGGCTGAAAACATCAGCAATGCAGTGAAGCTGATGGGTCTTGAGGGTATGGCTGAATGTGCGGTGCAGATTTCCAGGAATGTCAAATTGATGGCAGAACAGCAACAAATTTTAACGCCTGATCAATTGCAACTGGTGTATGACTGGCCTATTCACATGCTAGCTGTGTTGCAAAATATCTATGCCAGTCAGCCTGCCGAGGCACTGGTTGAATTCCTTTCTGCCGATCACTGGCAGCAACCTCTTGCCAGTGATCGGCAGCAGCAGGTTCTGGAGAGCTTACAGCATCCGGATTTTGTTGAAGAAGAAGTCGAGCAACGCCAACTGGTGGCAGCAGTCAGCGATGTGACTCTGCAATTGCCTGAAGATGTAAATATGGAATTGCTGGAAGGTCTGTTGCAGGATTTACCGGCACAGACGGAAGAATTTTCCTCGGCCTTGCAAGGATTGCAAGTTGGAGATATGTCGCAACTGGATGTGGCACAACGTATTGCCCATACTCTGAAAGGTGCTGCTAATGTTGTAGGGGTAAAGGGCATCGCCAATCTTACCCATCATCTTGAAGATATTCTCCAGGTGTTAACCAAGGCGGGGAAAAAACCTTCGTCTGAATTGCACAATGTTCTGATAACCGCTTCGGACTGTCTCGAGGCGATGTCTGAAACCCTGCTGGGTATTGATGCTGCACCGGAAAATGCACAACAGGTGTTACAGGATGTGCTGGACTGGGCTAACCGCCTGGATAAAGAAGGTCTCAGGGATGAATATACCGAAACACTGGGCAGTACTGCCAAAGTGAGTCAGGAGCAGGCTGGAGAGGAGCAGGAAAATCCTAAGGAGAAGGAATCCATGTCTTCAGAGAATATGCTCAGGATTCCTACTCGCCTGGCAGATGATATGCTGCGTCTGGCTGGCGAAAATCTAATTTCCAATGTACAGGTCCAGGCACATATTAAAAACACTCTGGATCGGCAGGAAGCCCTGAAGCTGCATAACCATTCACTTCAACAGCTTTCCTCTGACCTAGAACATCTGATTGATATACAGGGTATCACTTCAAACCTGAATGTTACGGATGATGAGGAGTTTGATCCGCTGGAATTGGACCAGTATCACGAATTACATTCTGTGAGCCGCAGGCTGGTGGAAATCACCGCTGACTCTGTGCAGCATGCCAGTGTACTGGAGCAGGAACTGCTGGAATTAAAAAACCTGATTATTGCACAGGACCAGTTACATAAGGAGAACCAGGAGCTGGTATTGCGCACACGTATGGTGCCTATCAGGACTGTTATACCGAGGTTGAAGCGAGGTGTTCGTCAGGCCTGTCGCTTAACCGGTAAAAATGTGGACCTGACGGTGAACGATAATGATACCAGCATGGATAGTGAAGTACTCAATGGTCTGATCGAGCCCTTGATGCATTTGCTGCGGAATGCGGTAGACCATGGTATAGAATCCGCAGAAGAACGCCAGCAATTGAACAAAGCGGAAACCGGGCAGATTCAGCTGAACTTTACCCGCAAAGGCGAGAAAATTGTAATTTCGGTGCGTGACGATGGCCGCGGTCTGGACAGTGAACAGATACGTATGCAGGCGGTGGAAAAGCAGTTGATCACTGGTGATCATGAAATACTGGCCGAGGAGATCAATCGACTCATTCTGGAACCGGGTTTCACTACACGACAGGGTGTTACCCATGTATCTGGTCGTGGTATAGGGCTTGATGTGGTTAATGTGAAAATTCGTGATTTGAAAGGCTCGATTGCTATCGAATCACGCCTGGGTAAAGGTTGTAATTTTGAACTGACCTTGCCCATTTCATCATTCTCTACCCATTCATTACTGGTGCGGGTACGTGAGTTTGTGTATGCCATTTCAAGCCGTGGTATTGAAGAAATTCTCTACCCTGGAGCCGGAGAAATTTCAGATATTGGGGATGAAACTGTCTATCAGCTTGGTGACCAGACCTATCGGACACTGTTGATAGATTCGGTACTAGGCCTGCCACATGATCGTCGTCGGATTGAGCGTCAGTCTCGACCGATTATTCTGGTGCGGGATGAATCTGGAGTCAGGACCGCCATTATGGTACAGGATGTCCTCAGCAGTATCGATGTGGTGGTAAAACCGATGGGCCATTATCTGCCGAAAGTGAAAGGCATTGTTGGGGCGACCGTATTGGGTGATGGTAGTGTGGCGCCGGTCATCGACTTACCCGAAATGTTATTCGAATTAGCCTATCGCGAGCTCGCTGGGGATGATGAGGAAACGCCCGGCTTTGTGGCTGCCCGTTTACCTTATGTGCTGGTAGTGGATGACTCATTAAGTGCACGACGCTCCCTCGCGCAGTTTGTGGAAGATCTGGGGCTCGAGGTGCGTACAGCCCGTGACGGTATGGAAGCGGTGTCGTTGATTGAAGTGCGTAAACCCGATCTCTTACTGGTGGATATGGAAATGCCGAAAATGAATGGTCTGGAACTGACCAGTCATGTTCGGGGAACCGATAATATCAAAAATTTACCCATTATCATGATCACTTCCAGATCCACCGATAAACATCGCAAGACAGCCGAAGCAAAAGGCGTCAACCACTTCATGGTTAAGCCGTTTGCCGAGGATGAGCTTGCAGGCTATATCAACTCTCTACTGGAGGCCAGTTAATGCTGCATGCTGTTGAAAATCAGTCTGTTGCCGGTCAAAGCGCCGGGCAGGCACGTAAAATTATGAGCGTTAGCATGGGGCAGGTGGGATTTTTGATCGCTCAGGAAGAGGTCTTGACTTTTGAATCCATCCCCGAACTGGATAGCCGGAATAAACCCAGGCATTCATTGGGTAGCTTCAGTGTCAATGGCCAGGAAACACCGGTTTATTGTCTGTCCGATGAACTTGATCTACTCGATCAAATCCCGGATGATCGAGAAACCTGTGTGGTTCTGCGTAAAGATAATCGCACGATTGGCTTAATTTGTAGTGAATTTAAGGCGTTGGAATACATGATGTTTAATGTCCATAATGTCCCTGAGTGTATGACACATCATAAATCACCCATCAGCGATCTGTGTGTTTATCAGCTAAAGGACGGTATTCCGGTTATTGGTAAAATACTTACGGCTGATGCAATCGACACCTATATTCGACTATACTAACCAATAGGTCGCCGTCAGAGTGGTGTAACAAGAGTAAATACAGGTAAATCAGATGAGTGGTGCAACAGCCTGGGTTATGCAACTAGATCACCAAATATCTGCCGCAGTCGGCCAGATGGAGTTGATCCATATTGTAGATAACCCGGAATTTTATAAAATACCTGGAGCACCTGCTTATTGCGCCCATGTGATCTTATGGAACAATAGAATTATACCAGTGATGGATCTTTCCGCATGGTTAAATGATTCAACGGTGGTATATAGTAGAAGCCTGGTTGCCATTGCCGTTTACAGGGACCAGAATAACGAGTTGAAATACGGAGGTATTCATCTGTCTGATACTCCGGCTATGGAAGAGGTAAGCAATGACCAGGCTTGTGCTTTGCCTATGACATCTAATAGATGGAGAACGGTCTCCATTTCCTGTTTCAGAAGTTCGGATAATAATCCGGTTCCAATACTTGATGTGCCCACTATTTTCTCGACGGCGTTGGCTGAGAGTGCGTAACGTAATAGTGATATCTGATATGGATTCAACTACTACAGGATCGAATACAGACCTGTTGGTGCAAAAAATTTCAAAACTTATTGGCCATGCCAATGGTGAGGAGTATTTTTATCAACTGCTGAAAGCTGCTACTCAATCATTTGGTATGGCTATAGGTCGACTTTATGAATTGTTGGGAGAAAATAAAGATACACTGAAATTGCTTGTAGAATGTTTTGAAAATAATCCGAAACAGCTGGAGCTGGCCGAATTAAATTCATCTACCGTGAATTACCTGCTAAAAAGGGGAAAATTCACTAACAATAGTGGTACCCAAAACAAATTTTCATCTGATAAACTTCTGTCGCAGATAAAAGCAGAATCTTGTCTGTCACTTGTAGTAACAAACAATAGGGATGAGCCTATAGGATTACTGTTTTTTGCAGGTGATAAAGCTGATAATGAAATAATAGAGTACAGTGAAGCTTTAGATCTCTTACATGGTCGTTTGAGTGCAGAACTGGAGCGCTTTCAATTAAGTAGATTACTCAAGAAAAGTGAAGAAGATTATTTGTATCTGCTTGAGGCCTCTAAGGACTTTATATGGGAAATAGATAAGCAGGGAGTGTTTACCTATGTAAATAAATCAGCGTTACAGATTTATGGTTATCGTCCAGATGAAATGCTGGGTGGGCGTTACACAGATTTTATGTCGCGTAAGGCTTCGGCGGATTTTACTGAAAATGTAGCCCAGGTGATGGAAGGCTATAGTATCAATGACTGGGTTGCCAACCATGTTACGAAATATGGCAATCTGGTACAGATTAAATATTCTGCAAAGCCGAAATACAATGAGTACGGTGATATTGTCGGTGTGTCCGGGAGCTCTACTGATATATCCGAGTCGATAAGGGCTCAAAAAACCATTAAAAATAACAGTGAATTGTTTTCTGTTATTTTATCAAGGTTACCGGTTATTTTCTTTAGAGTCGATAAGAAAGGTTATATTGCGGATATTAGAGGTAACGGACTCAGACGTATGGGCGTTACCGATATGGAATGGATAGGTAAGCCTGGATATGGCCTGTTTGTCGGGATGGATGCGATGATCAATTCAGCATTATCTGGGCAGACAGTTATATTTGAGAGTAAAGGGCGTTTCAATGGAGAACCCTGGTGGTTTTTGACTTCAATGTTCTTTGATAGCTGGACCAGTTTTGGCGCGGTAGGATTTGCGGTTGATATTACAGAGCAGAAGCAGAGTGAAGATCAGCTGGTGCATCTGTTGAATGACAATAGATTATTAGCCCAGCGATTGGTAGAAGTGCAGGAGAATGAGCGCAGGGCTCTGGCAAGGGAATTACATGATGAGTTGGGGCAGACTATTACAGCGGTAAAAAGTCTAGCTACAGCCATTAAAACCAAAGCTGGTGAAGATTATTCGGAAATCAGGAGCCTGGGTAATTCGATTATAGATCTGTCAGGCAGCCTGTATGAAGTGGTTAGTAATATAATGAGACGATTACGTCCGGACATACTGGATAGTCTGGGATTCGATGCAGCGATAAATAATTGTATCGAACAGTCACAACTGGAGATGATGGGTATCAACTGTTTTGTTGATTTTGAGGGTGACCTGAATAGTCTGTCAGAGGTTTATAAAATTACTCTATACAGGATAGTGCAGGAATGCTTAACCAATATTACAAAATATGCCATGGCCTCAAATGTATGGGTGATGATTAAACGGGAACAGCTTGAGGATAACGATCGCCGGATGAGTAATGGCGAAATATATAATAATAATGGGCTTTATGATTATGTAATTAAACGCGATATTTTAACGATTTTTATCAAGGATGATGGTGTTGGCATGGATATGGAAAAAGATACTAAAAGTACTGATGTCGAAAGTAAGATGGGATTACGAGGTATCCGGGAACGAGTCACTGCCTTGAATGGTGAAGTGAGCATTGAAAGCAGACCTGGAAAGGGTGTTGAAATAAATGCGGTACTGGATTTAAATTCAAATTTGGTTAATGAAGGTGCTGATAATTATGATGAGGCAGAATATGAAGCAAGATAAAATTAAACTATTGCTGGTTGATGACCATGCAATTGTACGTGCCGGATTCCGTTATCTGCTTGAGAGTGACTCAGATTACGAAATCAGGGAAGTAAACACAGCAGAAGAAGCCTGCAATATCTATGGTGAATATAAACCAGATGCAGTCATTATGGACCTGATGATGCCTGGCATGGGAGGCCTTGAAGGTGTCAAGCATATCCAGGCTAAAGACAGTAAGGCTAAAGTGCTGGTATTGAGTATGCGCGATGATCACGCTTATGTTAGCCGTGTGCAAAATGCTGGAGCCAAAGGATATGTGACTAAGCGTAGTGCACCAGAAGAATTGACTCGTGCCGTGACTCACATTATTAAAGGTAAGAGCTATTTAAGTGCCGATGTGATGGATGTAAAATCAGATAACGCCATGACTAGTGATGACGATAAGATTAAATGTTTATCGGAACGTGAGTTTGAAGTCTTCTGTTTATTGGCAGATGGTCGTACTGTGGTTGAGATTTCCAATGACCTGCATCTGAGCCCTAAAACGGTCAGTAACCATAGAACACATATTATGCATAAACTACAAGCTAAGAGTATTGTGGATTTAACACGATTGGCTATCAGAAATGGACTGATAGAGGCCTGAGTTGGCTGGCCTCTATCAGTTTAGTTAGTAATGCTATGTATACTACTATATTGAGTAGTCAGTCTGTGGGCGCAGGCCAAATAGTGCTTTGCTAAGCCGACTGCGTCGATTGGCTTCAATATAGGAGTGCTCTTCCAGGTATTTAATGATCAGGTCAACCGACTCATCTATACTCAGTTTTGAAGTGTCGATTACGAGCTCAGGATTTATCGGTTCTTCATAAGCCGAATCTATGCCAGTAAAGTGTTTTATTTCGCCTTTTCGAGCTTTGGCATAGAGTCCTTTCACGTCTCGTTGTTCACATACTTCTAACGGGCATTTAATATAAATTTCTAAAAATTCGGTTTCATTGACAATTTTTCGCACACTCTCTCTGTCTTCCTGGAATGGGGAAATAAAGGAGGTAAGCACCATGACTCCTGCATCGATAAATAACTTGGATACTTCACCGATGCGGCGAATATTTTCTTTGCGATCATCATCTTGGAAGCCCAGGTCGTTATTCAGGCCGTGTCTGACATTATCGCCATCCAGAATATAAGTGCGGGCATTGAGTTTATGTAAGTGGTGTTCGAGGGCATTGGCTACAGTTGATTTTCCAGATCCTGATAAACCAGTAAACCATAGAATGGCTGAGCGTTGTTTATTCAGGCAATTGCGCTTTTCTTTGGTGATTTCTGTGTTGTGCCAAACAACATTGGAGGATTTTATAGCTGACATAATATCACCCTGAATGAATCATGAAACGATTAAATTAACTGATCAATAATAAATCAACTAATTATGCTGCTAATTTAAACTTAGCAGGATTTTTGATTAATTATGATGGGGCAATTTCCCATATCTGGGATGCTAGTCCATATTAATTATTTTTGTGAATTATTTCACAGTGAATATAAGTATTTATTGACTCTTGTTCAATCAAAGGCGCCGGGAAAATTTCCTGTATTTGACTCGTTTCTCAAAAAAAGCATTATTCCTGCCTATAATCTTACTGATACAGTAGGTATGATTCATACAATAGCATGTACATGGCCGTTTTTAGCTTTCATGGAATGAGTGGTATTTTGATCGCTTGATCAATAATTAGGTTCACGTAGTATTAATAATGGCTAAAAGTACAAAGCAGGATATAGATCATTCCTATCTAGGTTTATTCTGGACATTTCTGAAAATAGGCAGTACAGCTTTCGGTGGCTTCATGGCGCTGATTTCTGTTGTACAAAATTATGTCGTTGATAACAAAAAGCTGATAAGCCACGAGGATATGCTCGATGGAATCTCATTAGCCACTATTTTACCGGGGCCTGTGGCTGTCAATGTGGTAGCCTATGCTGGTTATAGAATACGTGGTGTGATGGGTGCAGTGGTTTGTGCCGGTGCCGTTATATTGCCTTCCTTCCTTCTACTCCTGGCGCTAAGTTATATGTATTTTGCCTGGGGAGAGATACCCGCTGTAACTAATCTATTTAAAGGCTTTCTTCCAGCAGTCGCCGCCATAATAGTTGCTGCGGCATATAATATGGGGAAAAAGACCCTCAATACTATAACAGAATATATTATTGCTCTAACTGCCATGGCGATATTGATATTTATTGGTGGTTTTTTTAGCACGCTTGCAATAATTGTTTTATCTGGTATTGCTGGCTTTGTCCTGTTTAATAAGAAATGGCAGGGACCCTTTAAATTTTCAGCATCGGCCGAAGTGACGCCAGTTGAAGCGCCGGGTGTTAAATCTAAAACAAAGAGTAAGTCAGGAAGTAAGAGTTCAGGTAGTCGCCTGAACAGTGTGGCTGCACTACCTATGGCTATTGTCGCTGTGCCATTGCTGAGTACCAATATAACATTGATTGGCCAGTTGTTTGTTACCTTTGCTGGTATGAGCCTCATGTTATTTGGAGGTGGCTTCGTGTTTATTCCACTTATGCAGGAAACTGTTGTGGAAGCCTATGGTTGGGTATCGAATAAAGAGTTTATTGATGGGATTGCGTTAGGCCAGGTTACACCTGGCCCAATATTGATCAGTGCCACATTTATTGGTTTTAAAGTAGCGGGTTTGATTGGAGCGACAGTTGCTACAATCGGCATATTTATGCCACCGGCAATTGTTATGCTGGTCTGTACCCATTATATGGAAAAGTTAAAATCATCGGAAAGTATCAGGGCTACTCTAAAAGGCATTCGCTGTGGTGTAATCGGAATGATCGCCGCTGCGGCCTATGTAATCATATTGTCTTCCGAGCTGCATTGGGCTACAGCGCTGATTTTTATCGTTGCTCTGTTAGCCCTGCTGAAATTAAAACTAGAAGTAGTCTGGATAATACCGGTTGCGGGTATAACAGGATTTCTACTGTATTAATGCACTTCTATTGATGTTGCGGATATCAAAGATTTTATGTGTAGTATGAAAAAATAATATTTAAAAAATCTTTAGGAGCTAATAGATGACACCTGTATTTATGATTGGCACACAGCGTTCTGGTTCAAATTTACTCAGGCTGATGTTAAACCAGCTCAATGAATTATCCTCACCACATCCCCCGCATATTCTTGATAGAATGTACCCTTTACTGGGTAATTATGGGGACCTGAGCGATGTGGAAAACTTCAAACAGCTAGTAGAAGACGTTTGTCGCCTGGTAGAACTCAATCCCGTTGCCTGGGATGGGGTTGTGCTCGATCGTAAAGATGTGCTAGCAAGATGCAAGAATAATAGTTTGATGGCTGCGTTTGGTGCGGTTTATGATGTATGTGCTGAAGTACAACAGGCCA
>JBLYYN010000025.1:0-3432 GCA_048550535.1 Gammaproteobacteria bacterium | reverse complement strand
GATTATTATCATCGGCAGCAAAATGATCATGCCCAGGCCAAACGGAATCATGGCCACAATTGCCAGCAGCATAAATATCAGTCCAAAAACCAGGAATGGGATGATGTTAGCCAGACAGCCTCGAAAACTCATCTTGAAGGCCTCCCATGCAGTTAAATCATGGAACACAATCAGGCTGGGAGAAAACCATATGCCCATAATCAATGGGACTTCCAGAGCCAGTACGATGAGGAAATACAGCATTATAATGATCAGTGCGCTTTCGTCGGGCAGGGTTTCCGGGTTGAATATGTTAATGATGTCACTGCTTGAGGCCAGCCCTGTTAACAGGAAGGGTAGAGCGGCCACTATGATGATCACAATAAAACCCATCAGTTGGATCACACCCAGGCCGGCCAGCTTTGATGTGTTGATTTTGAAACCGGCAAACAGATGACCGATAGATAAGCTGGCGTTGTTATTGAGTGCGCCACAACCCAGCATAATACCGCCGGTAAAAATAGGACCGACGATATAAAGTATGACTGATAACAGGGGAAGTATTGACAGGCCCACGACAATGGCCATCCAGATCAGGGTTAGTAATATCCAGTTCAGAGGACTTTGCATAAACAGCTTGAAGGCATCTTTAATCCAGTGCCAGCCTGCGCTGGCGCTGCGTTTCTGAGTTTGCCCAAATACTGTACTGGATGTGTTGCTGGCTTCGAGGTTGGTTGCTGGAGTCTGGTAGGGATTTGTCATGTTTTGTCCTTGTTAGAATGTTGCGCCATTCCAACCCCACATATGACGCTCTGCGTTGCTGAATTCGATATAAATTCTGTCCTGTTTTACCGGCAGCTTTTCGCTGATAAAATCGCATAATGCTGAGGAAAGCTGCGCTGTTTCCGATTCCGGTAAGTTGATACTCTTCAGTTCAATATAGATGGCGGCTTCCTGGTTGCCAGAAAATACCAGCGCGTGCTGGTCTTCCACATTGACCATGACATAATGTTCAGGCTTATGTAACAGTTCTGTCACTTTGTTGGAGAGTAACAGAGCCAGCGACTGTTTGTTATCAATGGCAATATTGGTTTTCAGGGACAACAGAGGCATACTTATTCCTGCTAATTACAGTTTTGTTTGACGCGATCCTGTTCACGTTTGATGCGCTGTTGTTTTTCTTCTTCGGACATATATTTGATATTGCCTTCACCGTCTTTTAGCCGGATACGGCCCCTGGAAACCAGTGTCTGTAAGCTGTCCTGTGCTCTTTTACATGACTCCGCCCGTTCTTTTGGCGATTTTTCCGGCTTAGCGTTTGCAGCTTGTTTGTTATTCGCCGGTTTATCTGTAGCGGCTTTGTCAGCTTCTTTTTTCTTTAACGCTGATTTGTTATAAGTCGAACTGTCTTCTGGAACTCGAGTGGTGACTTTGATTTTTTCGGTTTTGGTGTTTTGTGGCTTTTGCTGTGAATAAACCACTTTGCCATTTTCGTCCACCCATTTATAAATGGCGGCCTGAGTAGTCAGTGGTAATAGTCCGAACAAGGTCACTAATATTAAAATATTCTTTAACATATAATCGCCGATTAATATGGTAGTGTTATAGTTAGCATACACGGTATGCAAGCATTATACGATAGCTTGATGTGGAGTATAATTATACTTCAAATTGATCATATTTCCGGGACTGAGTTCATGCGTACTTTATATCTATTGGCTAGTTTTTTTCTGGTTGTTTCGGCATTTGCCAACGAACACGCAATTCCTGTGCTGGAGCTGGTAAAAAAGCAGGTGCCCGTGATGCATAAATTTACCGGCTCGGTTGAGGCGATTCACAAGGCAACCATGAAGGCAGAAACCTCGGGCCGTATCGCTGAAATTTACTTTGATGTGGATGATATTGTCGCCAAGGGGGATGTCATCGCCCGTTTTCGAAATACTAAACAAAAAGCAGATATGGACCTGGCTGTGGCGGGTCAGAAGGAAGCGGCGGCTGCCCTGGCCAGGGATGAGTCGGAATACAAACGCTTTAGCGATCTATATAAACAGCGTCTGGTGGCCAAGACCTTGCTGGACCAGGGTAAGGCGGCACTGGATGCTTCACGAGCCAGGCTGGATGCGGCCAATGCTCGCATTAAACAGGCTCAGGAGAATTATGAATATACCGTGATACGAGCGCCTTACAGCGGTATTGTTACCCAGCGCCATATCGAAGTGGGGGAATCGGTCAATCCCGGCAGTCCATTAGTCAGTGGTGTGTCCCTGGATGCTTTGAGACTGGTGGTGGATGTGCCGCAATCATTGATCGAACCTATACGGCAACAGAAAAAAGCCCAGGTTATTCTGCATAACAAGGAAATTGTTAATGGCGAACAGTTAACCATATTTCCCTATGCAGATGAGCTGAGTCATACTTTTAAGGTCAGGGTGGATTTGCCTGAGGGTGTAAAGGGACTTTATCCCGGTATGCTGGTTAAAGTGGGTTTTGTGGTCGATGAAAAAACAGAACTGACAATCCCGGTTAAAGCCATGGTGCATCGAGGGGAAATGTATATTGTTTATGTCCAGCATGAAAATGGTCAGATTCGTATGCGTCAGATTCGGCCGGGGCCTCAGATTGCCGATGATCAGATGATAGTGCATGCGGGTTTGACTGAGGGTGAGAAAATTTTTGTTGACCCGATGGCGGCGACCATTGCGCGTAAACAGGCTGGTGGTAAATAAACATGACCTTAAGCGATGAAAAGCACCTGGGTATATCGGGGCGTATAGCTAAAATTTTTCTGGAATCGGAAATTACATTCCTGCTGGCTTTGTTGGGCCTGTTGCTGGGGGTATTCGCCGTTATGGTGACACCCAAAGAAGAAGAGCCGCAAATTAATGTGACTTTTGCCAATGTGTTTATTGCCTACCCCGGTGCTTCCGCCAGGGAAGTGGAAACCCTGGTCAGTGCCCCTGCCGAACAGGCATTGTCGGAAATATCTGGAATCAAACATGTGTATTCGGTCTCCCGACCCGGTATGTCTGTACTCACCGTACAATACAAGGTGGGTGAGGACCGTACCCAGGCTATTCTTCGGCTGTACGATAAAATATTTTCCAACAGCGACTGGTTGCCCCTGGCATTGGGTGTGGCTCCGCCCATTATAAAACCTAAAGGCATCGATGATGTGCCCATAGTGGGCCTGACCCTGTGGTCGGAGAATGAAAATAAAACAGGCCAGGAACTGTTACAGGTGGCCCATGCACTGGAGGCGGAGCTGAAACGGGTGCCCGGTACCAAAGATATTATTACCCGGGGCGGTGCGCCTCAGGTGGTGCAGGTACTACTGGATCCTGAAAAACTGACCGCTTATGGGCTGGCTTTGTCCGATCTGCAACTGGCGCTATCGGTGAGTAATGTCAGTCGCAATGCGGGAACTGTGGTGATGGATAACCAGGAGATTGCAGT
>JBLYYN010000024.1:0-18384 GCA_048550535.1 Gammaproteobacteria bacterium | reverse complement strand
TGCACAGAGAAAGCAGTCGTGCTTGTAATAGGGCGTACTTATAAAAACTCTGTGCCCTCTGTGTCTCTGTGGCAAAGTTTTAAATTTTTGATCAGTCCGCTTCTGGCTAAGCTGAGACCCACAAACTGTCAGGCATTCTTGGAACTTAATGTTGACTGTGTCATAACAAATATAGACTTCTACATATAAAACAACCACGACTGGATCAGACGAGATGAGATGAGCGACTAGGTCATCAAGAGCTATTTATCGCTTTCCCGATAAATAATTCATTAAACCTTCACAAATTTAGTGCAATCTACATTAATATGAACCTGTTCAGTGCAGCCTTTAATTTCAGCTCAATCAGACCTGCCCAAAAAAACCATAAACCATTGATAGCATTAACATTAAAAGTGATAACCAGAATAGTACGCAGCTGGCATGATAGTTGAGTAATAATTAGAATTTCATCTAAACTATTTACCATCAACCATAACTAACAACCGTCAGTAGAACTTACTTCATAGCGAATAACAGTAAATGCAGCGAAACCCGTCTAGTATTTCTCTATTATCAGTCATACAATACCCTTGTATATTAGGCAGAACTTATGAACAAAACCCATAACACCCCCCGGCGACCGGTTGTCCTGGTTATCATGGACGGCTTCGGTATTAACCCCAGCAAATTGAATAATGCGGTTGAAGCCGCCAGAACGCCTAATCTCGATGCTTATTTTTCCCATTACCCCCACACACTGATTCAGGCCTCTGGCCCTCCAGTGGGTCTGCCGGATGGTCAGATGGGTAATTCGGAAGTGGGCCACATGTGCATGGGCGCCGGCAGTGTCATCCAGCAGGACATCATGCGCATCAATTACGCCATTGAAGATGATTCTTTCTACCAGAATGCCGCCCTGCTGGCCGCTATTGACGGCTCGGTGGCACAGAACCGGCCTGTGCATCTGTTTGGACTGGTATCCGATGGCGGGGTGCACAGCCAGCTGGGCCATCTGCAAGCCCTGATCAGGCTGTGTAAACAGCGAAAAGCAAAACCCCTGCTGCATATGATTACCGATGGTCGAGATACCGCACCCAAGTCCGCGTTGTCATACCTGCCCCATATCGAGTCTCTGCTGCACGAAGCCGGTGGCGGCATTGCCAGCATCATGGGGCGGTTTTATGCCATGGACAGAGATAACCGCTGGGAACGAACAGAAAAGGCCTGGCGTGCCTATATCCTGGGTAAAGGTGAAAAGGCGCAATCGGCGGACTCCGCCATACGCAGTGCCTATGCCAAGGGTGATAATGATGAATTTATCCAGCCCATACTGCTACCCGTATTCCAGCCCCTGCAGTCCGATGACCACGCCATATGGTTTAATTTCCGCAAGGACCGTCCACGGCAAATGATCGATGCCCTGTGCCTGGACGACTTCGATGGCTTCGACCGGGGTGATGCTCCAAAGCCACAGATGACCTGCATGATGCCCTATAACCAGAACTGGAATCTGCCCTATGCTTTTGATTCGGACAGACCCGCGACCTGCCTGGCCAAAGTGCTGAGTGAACATAAATTAAAACAGTTTCATTGTGCTGAAACCGAAAAATACCCCCACGTTACCTATTTTTTCAATGGTGGCCATAGCGAGCCCTTCGAAGGTGAGACTCAAGTCGTAATTCCCTCTCCCAAGGTCGCCACCTATGACCTGAAACCTGAGATGAGTGCCGCTGAAGTGGCTGATAATGTGATCAATGCCATTCGCTCTGAGCAGTACAGCTTCATCGTGGTGAATTTTGCCAATGGTGACATGGTGGGCCACACCGCTATTCCGGAAGCGATTATTCGTGCCGTAGAAACCCTGGACACCGAGGTTGGCCGAGTGTTGGAAGCGGCCGTATCCTGTGATTATTCAGCGATTGTCACCGCCGACCATGGTAACTGCGAAGAAATGATCAGCCCGACCACCGGCACACCCCAAACACAACATACCCTGTATCCGGTACCCTGCATGATCATCGACCAGTCATCCTGGGAATTATCCTGCACCGGCAGCCTGTCCAATATTGCACCCACCGTGCTGCAATTGATGGGACTTGAAATTCCAGCAGAAATGAAATCAAAATCCCTGTTGCTGAAGGAAAATGAGTCCACTATTTATATGAAAAAAATGAGCATTGTTGCCTAGCTAAGCTCTGGTCAGGGCATTAATAGAGCCCTGATTCATTTTTTAGTTTTATAAATATTTTCATAACAGTAGTTGGTCGCTTCTATAAAGCCATGCACACTGCCACAATCAAAGCGACGACCTTTGAACTTGTAGGCCATGACACAACCCGTTTTTGCCTGGGTCATGATGGCATCGGTAAGCTGGACTTCACCATTCTTACCCGGCTTGGTTTGCCGGAGAATATCAAATATATCCGGAGTTAAAATGTAACGGCCTATCACCGCCAGATTACTGGGGGCCTGATCTGGCTCAGGTTTTTCCACCATGTCGGTCACGCGGTATATATCATCGCGTATTTTGTCACCACTGATCACACCATAGTTGCTGATTTGCTCCATTGGCACTTCTTCAATGGCTACAATGGAACATCGAAACTGCTTATATAAATCCACCATCTGCGCCAGTACACTGCGTTCATCGGCCAGACACAGGTCGTCCGCCAGGATGACTCCAAAGGGCTGATCACCGATTAAAGTCTCACCGGTTAAAATAGCGTGACCCAGACCTTTCATTTGAGTTTGTCGGGTATAAGTAAAAGTACAGTTTTCGATCAGATTACGGATTTCTTCCAGCTGTTTTTCCTTGCCGGTTCCTGATATTTCTGTCTCCAGTTCATAGCTCGTATCAAAGTGATCCGGTATGGCGCGCTTACCTCGTCCCGTGACAAAAGCCATATCGGTCATTCCAGCCACATACGCCTCCTCCACGCCATATTGCACCAGGGGCTTATCGACAATGGGTAACATTTCTTTAGGTAAGGATTTGGTTACCGGTAAAAACCGAGTACCATAACCGGCTACGGGAAATAAGCACTTCTTTATCATTGATCACTCCTGGTTATGTAGGTACTGAAATAAATGCACTAAATATGCCACCCATTTCTATCATAAATTTGGTATATAAAATGCAGCATTGATGATTAATAATCGGATTTTGAGTAAATCATGCCCAATGGATGCGCATATAACATATAAGATTCATCCACATTTGTGCATAAAATTCATAGAGCACCATTAATGAACATTTGATTCTATACTGTGATAGATATAACGAACACAATAATGACCATGTCACCAGCCAGCATTGCCGATAATATTGGAATTGATGAAGCCAAGCTTTCACAAAATCTGCTCGATCGACTAAAAAACATCTATCCCGACCACTTCCAGTATGCTCATCAGCGCCTGCTGGGTGTACTAAGGCGCTATTACCCGAAACACATCACCGACACGCCCCAACATTGGAGTGAACAGGATGTATTACTCATTAGCTATGGCGACAGTATTCTCGAACCAGATACTTTACCCCTGCAAAGCCTGCATAGATTTTTAAACCAGTATCTAAAAAACATCATTAATAGCGTCCACATTCTCCCCTTCTTCCCCTATAGTTCGGATGATGGCTTTTCCGTCATCGATTATCGAAAAGTCAATCCGGAACTGGGTGACTGGTCAGATATAAACAGCATTGCCCGAGACTATAAACTGATGGCCGACCTGGTCATCAATCATGTCTCCCGTGAGAGCCTGTGGTTTTATGACTTTGTCGGCAACAATAAACCGGCCTGTGATTACTTTATTGAACAGGACCCAGAAACAGACCTGAGTATGGTGACTCGTCCCAGGAATACGCCATTATTAGTGCCGGTGAATACCCACCGAGGGACACGTTATCTCTGGGCTACTTTCAGTGAAGACCAGATTGATCTCAATTTTGCTAATCCGGATGTGCTGTGCGAGTTAGTCGATATATTCCTGTCATACATTCACCATGGTACGAAGCTTATTCGCCTGGATGCCATTGCCTTTTTATGGAAACAACTGGGCACCAATTGCATACACCTGGAACAGACCCATGAAGTGGTTAAGCTGCTGCGTACCATAATTAATCATTTATACCCTGAATGCATATTGTTAACTGAAACCAATGTACCCCACACAGAAAATATGAGTTACTTCGGCCAGGGAGATGAAGCTCATATGATTTACCAGTTTCCATTACCACCATTAGTGCTGCATGCGCTTAATCGAGGTAGCGCAACACACTTATATAACTGGGCCAGTCAATTACCACCATTACCCGAGAACTGTACTTATTTAAATTTCACAGCCTCCCATGACGGCATTGGCCTGCGAGCCCTGGAAGGTATTCTTTCACAGCGGGAGATCGATGATCTTCTGGACAGCATGCATCGTTTTGGTGGTTTCGTCAGCATGAAAGCCAATCAAAATGGCGATGATAGCCCATATGAAATCAATATTTCTCTGTTTGATGCCATGCAGGGCACACGACGAGGCCCGGATCAATGGCAGGTACAACGCTTCCTCTGTTCACAGGCGATTATGTTAAGCCTGCAGGGCATACCCGCATTGTATATCCACAGTTTAACCGCTACCCCGAATGATTTACACAGCGTAGAATTGACGGGCAGAACACGTTCCATCAACCGTAAGAAATGGCAGTTTGATGAATTATCAGCCCTTCTGCAAGCAGAGCACACACCCAACCATGAGGTATTCTTTGCCCTGAAACAACTGTTGCAAATACGACGAAATGAAGCCTGTTTCAACCCGCACAGTCATCAGAGCATCATCGATACCGGCAATTCCGTATTCACCCTGTTACGTACCGAGCCTGTAACTGGCCAACGCCTGCTAGCATTGCACAATGTTACGGCCAGTCCGCAAGCAATCACTCTCACGGATCAAGATGATTTATTAAATAAAACTGGCTGGCATGACCTGATTAGCGACAGCAAACTGACAGAGAGATTAACCGCCACGACTCTCCAGCCCTATCAGGTGATGTGGTTGATTGAGGCTGAAAGTGTTCTAAAAGAACACGCAAATGGTCGCTCTCGCGCGTCCTAGCGCTACGCGACATTAGTGCGTACCCACAGGGCATAAATCCATGCAGTCGTGCTCACGTTCCTTACCTGCGTCCATGCAGGCAACGCGAATATTTATTTGTTCGAATTCTATTATCCAGGAACTAGATATACATATACCTATTCCAGGTAGCCCAACTATCCGGAAAATTAGATTCAATAGATGAACACTAAATTATAGTTTATCTGTCTACCACGTAAAAATTATACAGGTTAGTTTTTAGATAAGTCTATGAAATTATTTGCGTTCATTCGCGTTCATTTGCGTTTTCCTTTTAATAAACTTAAGCATTATCCTGTTCTACCGCATCATACAGTTGTTCCAGAATATCCGGTATAGCACTTATCACTCGGTTCCAACTGGGAATGAAAGGGGTTTCCATCGGATTATCCAGGAAATGCTGGCCGGCATTAACGATATTTTGCGCAAACAATTCTACCGCCTGCTCTTCACTGTGTCGATCGACTAATAAGCCGTTCATGATGGCATCGTTGTAGTAGGTCTCGATAAAGTCCAGTGCTATTCGGTAATAGGTGGCCTTGATGCTGCGAAAAGTTTCTTTACTAAAAACGACACCGTTGGTAGCCAGCTTCCTGAATATGGCCTTTGATATATCGGTACACATCTTGGACAGGCCAGCATCAGGATTATCACTGGATAGTGACTGATGTTTGTGATCGTAAACATCGGCTATGTCTACCTGGCACAAACGATTAGTAGAATAATTACGCTTAACCTCGGATAACACGCCAATTTCAAGCCCCCAGTCACTGGGGATACGGATATCATTGAATACGTCGGCACGCATGGAAAACTCACCGGCCAGGGGATATCGAAAGCTGTCCAGGTATTCCAGATAATCCATGGAACCGTATATTTTTTTCAGTGCTCGCAGCAAAGGCGTCACCAGTAAACGACTAACTCGTCCATTCAACTTATTGTCAGCTACGCGTGAATAATAGCCTTTACAGAATTCGTAGTTAAAATTGGGATTGGCCACAGGATACAGCAGGCGTGCCAGCATATCCCGTTTGTAGGTGAGAATATCACAATCGTGCAATGCCACCGACTCGGCCTTACCGGAAGCCAGCACATAACCATAGCAATACCAGACATTTCGTCCCTTACCCATTTCGCTAGGCGCCAGGTTTTTTTCCTGCAGTATCCTGTCAATCTCACGTAAACGCGGCCCATCATTCCATAAAATCACATGGTGCTGGGGTAATCGCGAAAAAAATTCACGAGCATGTTCAAACTGTTGCAGATCGGCACGATCCAGTCCAATAACGACTTCACTCAAGTAGGGTACTTTCTCCAGTTCATCAATGATACTGGGTAAGGCCTCTCCCTCCAGCTCGGAATAAAGAGACGGCAACACCAGAGACATAGGACGATGTTTGGAAAAGTAGACCAGCTCTTTTTCCAGGTCCTCCACCGGCCGCCGGGTTAAATTATGAAAATTAGTAATAATTCCATTCTGGTAGAAGTCGCCCATTATCCGGTTCCTGTAATCGTTTTAATGATATCTGTCACTTCAACATTCCAGCCTGCGGGGCCCTGCAATTTAGACTCAACTAGATTAGCTATATGTGCAACATTCGGTTTTTTTCCATGGGGATTTTTTATCAGTACAGGATAATCGACCTGCTCAAGCATGGAAATATCATTGAAACTGTCACCCAGACCCGCGGTGACCCATTGTGTTTCCGGTTCCATTTCCTGATATTTTTCAATTAACCATTTTATTGACTCACCCTTACTTACAGGACTGATGACATGATGAAAACGGCCACCCTTGGTTAAAGTTAAACCCTGCTTGTTCAACAGCCTGACAAAATTATCCAGTGACTCTGCATTATCATTCCACACCAGAGGCTCTGTAGCTTCACGCTGTTTAGCCGCCCTGGCGCTGGTTTCATCGAGTTCGGTTAAGTCCATCAGGGTCTTTACATCGATATCATCAAATCCAAACATATCAAAGTGATAGTTTTTCTTTATGTCATCGAGTACCTGTTTAATATAGGCATAGGGTTTGGCAAAATAGATGACTGCCATACTGTCCTCTACATCTCCTTTCATCTGTTCGTTAAAATGAACTACCGCACCGTTTTCACAGATATAGGGTGCATCATTAGCCAGCTTTTTTCTCAACTGTTTGATTTCACTGCTGGTTTTGCTTGAATTTAAAACCAGTGGAAAACCGTGCTGCTTGAGCAAATTAATAGCAGGCAACGCAGGTGTCCAGTCATAAGTATCATGATGGAGTAGTGTGCCATCCAGGTCGGTGAAAACAATTAATTTCTTCACTGCTTGCTCCTTAACATAACATTGCCGACTCGATGATCATCTCTCAGTTGCATTACCACATCGGCCCGTGCAGGCATTTCATTCAGTGTATGACGACTAATTCGTTCATAATGCATAATGAAGCGATTGATCTCAGGCTCGCTCATGGTTTTATCCTTCCTGTTTTGATCATCAGCCAAAGAGGCTATCAACTTTTGCTCCTGTAATAGACGCCATTCGTATACTTTGTTGAAATCTGGTATCTTCAACATCACCAGAATGTCGATGAAGGAAAACCATTCTGCATACTCACTCTGCAGCTGATGATTCACATATCTACGCCAAACTGCGCCTTCGTCTTCCATCGCCTCCAGTTCATTCACTGGCGATACTAGAGCCTGTTGTTCCTCTGCCACAGACCCCACACACCAGCCTTCAAATATTACTATATCAGCGTCAGATTTTACTCGTGTCCAGCTTGACTCTGGCATTCGATCATCAATGGACTTGTCGAACACGGGAATGACTAATTCAGAACCATTTCCCTGTAATAATTGCTTCAATACCGATATGCCCAAGGCGCTGTCATGTGTCCCTGGGACGCCGCGGGTTTTGAATAAGGGATGCACATCGCCGGCCAATTCAGCTCGCCGATCTCTAGCCAGGTAAAAATCATCAATTGAAAAACTGATCACCTTCTTGTCAAAACCCTGTTCGAGTATGGCAGCCAGTATCCTGGTTAAGGTCGATTTTCCCGACCCCTGTGCACCATTAATACCTACGATAAGCGCCTTGTCTTTCTGTTGCTTGATTAGCCATGCACAAAATGGAATATACAAACATTTCAGGCCCTCAATGAAAGCCTGATCCTGTTGGATTCTCTCCTCGGCTAATAGGGATTCAAATACAGGCAACAGACGCTGTTCCAGTTGCTGCTGTTTATGCGTATCCAGCTCTGGAAGACGGCCTGGCCAACTAGCCTTTGTGTGCGGTTTATGTGTCACTCAATTCTCTATCGATTCAACATTAATAAGTTACTTGCACATTTAATGCCTATCGGTGCCCTCTCCAATAATCAATAGATTAGCGCAATATTAACAATATCATTGCTTCAGCAGGATGCATAACGCACACATTTAGTGCAATTTTAATATTTTTGTAACAAATGCACTGTTTTATGCCAACAAGCAAGGACCTATGGTCTGGTCATCCTGGTTGCACTAGATAAATCAAAGCAGACCTTTGTATGCTAAAAAAACCGGCCAGTCTTTAATATCACTTACATATGCAAAGACATGACATCAAAAAATCAAAAGATTAACGCTAAAAACACGAAGGTACGCAAATAAAGAAACGACTTTGTAATGCTAAATTCGGCAATATCTGAATCAACTAGTGCTATAGAAGTACAAATGAGCTTGAAATGTAGCTTAATCTGTTATTTTTAGCGTTTAATGCCGTTTTATTTTGCTTTTGACTTTATTAACATTTATTTATAAATATGCGTGGGATGGCTCAGGGTCTGTCACCTGTTATTCGATTATGCTAAAAAGCCTGTCCACACAGTTTCTTCAGTTTTCATGGGGATTTACAAAGCTGAAACCGTGGCCTATAGCTGATTATTTCAAGTGACAATATTACCTGTCCTCATCCAGTAATTGCCTGATCCGCCTTAAAAGTTCTTTTGAGTTAAAGGGCTTGTGTAAGCGTTGTTGATGGAGCGTTTCATTAACCAGATTAGTATTCTGCTCATCACTAAACCCACTGACCATCTGAATTTTTATATTCGGATAATGCTTACCAACTTCAGCAGCCAGCTGATACCCGTTCATGCCGGGCATAATTACATCGCTTAACATCAGATCGATATAGTTAGTTTCAAGTACTTTCAGGGCCTGTTCAGCGCTTTCGGCTCGTAACACTGTATAGCCATAGGTAGACAGGATATTTTCAGCCAGATCGAGTAATGCAAATTCATCCTCAACGACTAAAATGGTCTCATGGCCTGATGCTAATTTTACTAAATCTGTACTATGTCCTTCAGCTATGACGGTTTCACTACCCTGATACCTGGGAAAATAAAGATCTACCCGGGTACCCTGTCCCAGTTCGGAAAAAACCTGAATATTTCCTCCACACTGCTGGATAAAACCGTATACCTGACTCATTCCCAGCCCAGTCCCCTCGCTGCCCTTGGTGGTAAAAAAAGGGTCGAATATCTTATTCTGGATTTCATGAGACATACCCATACCCGTATCACTTACAGATAACAACACATAGTCTCCCGACGTGATAGCTGCATCCTGGGTATCCGAATCTGTAACATGCATATTGCATGCAATTATCGATAGCGTCCCACCATTCGGCATCGCATGCATTGAGTTAATACATATGTTCAGGATAGCATCCTCTAGCCGAGTCTTATCAATCCATATGGACCAGAGATTTTCACTTAGCTCAAATACTAAATTGATACGAGGTGTAAGCGTCCTTTCCAGCATATGTCGCATGCCATACAAAAGAATATCAATAGCAGTTGATTCGGCAGAAGAAGGTGCTTTTCGTGAAAACTCCAGCAGTTGCGAGGTCAATTTCCTGGCACGATCTGCAGCATTAATAATTTCATTATTATATTTTATTAATTTCGAATCATCAGTGCTCATACGTTCTTTGATGAGTTCTGAAAACCCAAGAATAACGCCCAACATATTATTAAAGTCATGGGCAATACCACCCGTAAGCTTGCCTATGGCATCCATTTTTTGAGACTGATGCAGGCTGTCTTCAAGTTTCTGGCGTTCAGTAATATCGTCCACCAGCGAAGTGACACCAATTACATTCCCATTGCTATCTACCAATGGCGTGTTATGCCACTCACATAATATCCTGCGCCCATCTTTGGTGATATTTTCGTTAATATTATGCGTACCACCCTCATTAGCCAATAATTCCCTCCACACTTCATTAACTGGTTCCTGGTCGTTTCCATGAACTATTTTTTCTGAAATTCGACGACCCATCACTTCATCTTTCATATAACCAAAGATACGTTCTGCAGAAGGATTCCAGTCCATAATTTCAAAGTCAGTATTCCATTCAATGATCCCCAAAGGAGACTGTTCACGATGCAGCAACAGACGTTGCTGTGATATTTTCAGGGATTCTTCAATTCGAAAACGCTCTGTTATATCAGTGGAGACAACACCAAGCTCATTGACATTACCAGCCTCATCAAACAAGGGAAATTTTATAGAGAAATAGCGATGTACCCCATCATCTTCCAGTACACTTTCTTCATATTCTCGAGGCTTAGCCGTATTAATAACATCGAAATCATTTTTGCGTTCCTCATCTGCAATATCATCAGGGAAAATATCGTACAATATTTCACCAATGATATCCTCACGCCGCTTATGATGTAAGTCAGCAACTTTCTGATTGAGAAATGTAAAACGGCCATCAACGTCCTTAACATAAATCGCTGCTGGCGCGTAATCCATTATGCTTTGCATGCGATTTTCAGTTTCAGACTTATCATTACGCGACTGCTCAAGTTCCTTTACCAGGTTTTGATTGTATAAATGCTCAGTGATTGAATGCACTAAAGTATGATTAATATATTTTCCCGAGCGTATAAGTATCATGCTATAGATCAAAACTGCCAGGCCAGTCGCGCCATCCGCACCACCACGTATAAAAAGCATTGGAATTGCGACCATAATGGGAGGAAGGATGTAGACATATAGAGTTTTAAGACTGGACATGAGCACCGGAACAGACGCTCCAATCAAAGATGTTAATAATAAAACACTATAGATCCGATAAATAAAAGAAGGCAAACTTAAGCTTGCTACGATAAAAATGGCCCAGCCAAGACTTACTACTCCACTGGCGTAGGTAAATTGTGTTTCAAATTTATTGTGATCATATATATTTTCTGAGTTTTTCCTAAAATTAAACAGGCACCAAAAACGGAGACCAACCCCAATTACCATATAGCCACACCAGACAAATATCTGTGTTGTGGAAAATTGCTGTCTAAAGACATAAGAGATGATTAATACAGCTACGATAGTTACGATATTCTGTTTCGACAGGTTGTCGTAAAGAATTCGCACTCGTTCGGTAGTTATAGAATTTTCAATCTTATGTTTCATTGGATTGGAACGGATTTTAACTCAAACTCCATAATATTTTATCTGAGTATACTTAAATATTATTCGCATAATAAAAAACATCTTTCCAGGCAATCATTTCACTTGCACTAAACTTTCAGCTATAACTTAAATCATAGCATATAATAATATTAATGTAGCCAACCAGTAGCTGCTCTGGTTGCTGATAAGGCCCAAACTGGTGATACCCGGACTAATTCTAAAATATCCATACTCCTTAGCCTGGTACAGGGCTCGCGCCGGACATACCCAGGTTTGATACTACAGATTCATTGATTTGTTTGGTAAATTTCCTGAAATCCGCCTCCTCTGCTCTAAGGCGCGTCCTTAATACATCACCTTCTTTATTGAAATGATCTAGAAGACGTTTATGCAAATCAATTTTTTCCAGCCAGGCTGAAACTACCTGAATATCATTGATATCCCCCATTAAATCTTGCCAATATCTGAAGTCATTAAAGCAATCAAATTTAACCAGATTAGCCTCATGCAGAAAGCTGGCAAAATAACGAAAAGGTTTAAAGCAAATTCTTAATTTGTGGATTTTTTCTGGCTGGTCATAGTCAATTGCATCCAGTGCTTGCTTAACCTCTTCATAGTATTTACTCCACAATTCGAACACCCGCTTATTAATAGTCGATTTTTTATCACATGAATTACAAAATATCCGATAAGATTTGTGAATTTGTTTGGCAACACCACCCTCACCTATAACGACACTGCTTTCGACAAGCATTTCAACTTCATTTTCAATATCATGATCCAGCAAGGCATTCAGCTCCTGGTCATCCCCGATTAGTTCGCTGAATACATGCAAGTCACGAAGCCTGGCAAATAATTTCAACCATTGCTTTACCTGATGACGCCATTTTTTTGTATCGGACACTGATCGCATTAAAGGCTCAATAGCCAGAAGGTAGCGTGAAGCTACGCGAAAGTCGTGAATATCACCGGGTGAGTAGTCTTTATTTAGTTGATTAATTTCAACGAGGTAAAACTCGATTCTTTTCTCAAGTGCTTTACAAAGCTTTAATCGGTGCATAATACTTGCCTTCACTGTTTACCCAGGTTGTTACCCTGCCAACCCCCAAAGAGCGAGTATGCAGAATATGGCGTGGCATCGGTCACCGCACATTTATCCAGACACCCATCACTCAAAATCCTCTAGCATTTTATGTTACCAGGGGAGCTCTCCTGTCTAAAAATCACTTAACACTGAATATGATCAATCTCAGTTTTTACTCTAAGCATAACTTTAGCTATTTGATTCAAAATTGAGACATGCAATTATATCAAGCTGATCCAGATTAGATGTAATGCTTTGAAATCCTTTTAAGCTTAATTATACGGCTTAAAAACCTAAATTCTATTAGTATTTAACGGGCTACTCTTTGCTCAGGGTCAGTGTGACTATTTGCTCTCGATTGTGAACAACTCCCATCTAATGTCGCTAATAGTGGCAAGGCAATTGTAATATTAGGTAAAGATGATTATCTTGCAACAAAGATATCTGTATTATATGTTCATCAGGTTGATGACTTAGCTATTTAGCTTGTGTATTTTTCAGGCTGACTTGTGTGGACATTCCTCGTAAACTGATGATGTTACACATGCCACAAATTTCAACGCCGGGACAAAACCAGGACCAGCAACATGCCAGCCAGCAATCACATATCACCGTCTTCAGCAAACGATGACATTACTAAAAACCTCGGTCTTGACCAGGCCAGTAGCCATCGCGGCCGCTATAAAAAATGGAGTGGCATTGCCTTAGTCATCATTGTCACTGTGATCTTTATAATGCAATTTCTGGGTAACGGAAAGTCACCAGGGCAAGTCTTTAAGACCGCCAACATCTATTGGGGCCCGCTAACAGTCGCCGTCACGGCTACCGGAACACTGCAACCGGTCAACCAGGTGGAAGTGGGAAGTGAAATCTCCGGAACTATCCGGAAAGTGCTGGTGGACTTTAATGACCGTGTTATCGAGGGTCAGGTACTTGCCATTATGGATACCGACCAGCTGCAGGCAAGGGTTAACCAGGCAACGGCGGCGCTAGCACTGTCGAGAGCAAAAGTTCAACAGGCCGAGGCCACTGTGGTTGAAAGCAAAAGTAAATTACGCCGCGCCCGGGAGCTGCAAAAATCAGGAATGTGTTCCGAACAGGACTGTGATGCGGCCCAGGCGACCTATGACCGGGCACTTGCTGACCTGGCCAGCAACAAGGCTCAGGTGGTTCAGGCACAGGCTTCCCTGGATGCCGAACAGACCACGCTGGAGAAGGCCACCATCCATTCCCCTATCAATGGGATTGTTCTGAATCGGGACGTTGAACCGGGTCAGACCGTCGCCGCCTCTTTTCAAACACCGGTGCTATTCACCCTGGCGGAAAACCTCGCACAAATGGAGCTGCATGTAGACGTCGATGAAGCGGATGTCGGCAAGATCGCAAAGGGGCAGAGTGCTGAGTTTACCGTTGATGCCTATCCGGACAGGCGTTTTCCCGCCAGCATTACCGAAGTACATTTTGCTTCACAAACCGTCGAAGGCGTGGTCACTTACGAAACTGTACTCGCTGTCGATAATTCAGAATTATTATTGCGACCGGGTATGACCGCAACTGCCGACATTATCGTTAAACAGCTTGAAAACGCCCTGTTAATTCCAAATATCGCCCTGCACTTTTCGCCACCCTTACAGCAGGACAATGCCGATGCAAATGACCGTGGACTCGTCGGCAACCTGCTACCTCACCCACCACGAATTACTCACAAACAACGCGACGATACCGCTGATGACAAAACTCAACGCGTGTGGATATTGCGCGATGCCCAACCAGTTGCCATTCCCGTTATCACTGGATCAACAGACGGCATCAGCACAGAAATCATCAGTGGCGATATCGAGGCAGGCATGGCCGTAATAACGGATACCATCAACAACCCACAATGAACAACATTACATCATCAGACCCGCCTGAACCACCGCTGATTGAGCTCAGGGATGTCAGCAAAATATATGGCACAGGACAGGCAGCAATGCACGCGCTTCGTGGTATCGATTTACGTATCGAGCAGGGCGACTTTGTTGCTGTTATGGGACCCAGTGGTTCAGGTAAGTCTACCTGTATGAATATACTTGGTTGCCTGGATACACCCAGCCATGGCAGTTACCTGTTTAAGGGTATTGAGGTTGGATCCTTATCACGTAATCAACGTGCCCTGCTGCGCCGAAATTATCTCGGTTTTATTTTTCAGGGATACAATCTTTTAAACAGAACCTCTGCGCTGGAGAATGTTGAATTGCCGTTGATCTATCGCGGCATGCCACAGCGTGAACGTCACGCACATGCTAAACAGGCGCTTTCAGCAGTCAGTCTTAATGAGTGGGAAGATCACACTCCCGGCGAGCTTTCCGGTGGTCAGCAGCAACGCGTCGCCATTGCTCGCGCCATCGTGACTCAACCGGCCGTATTGCTGGCGGATGAACCCACCGGAAACCTGGACTCCGCACGCAGTCGGGAAATCATGGAACTGCTCAGCGCTTTCAATCGCGATCAGGGCATCACCATTGTTATGGTCACCCATGAACCGGAAATGGCGGCCTATGCCAAACGCCAGATACACTTCCTCGATGGCCAGGTTGAAAATGATAATGCGCAGGGGAGCAAACCCTAATGTTATGGAATGCACTGATACTGGCCATACGTGAAATCCGCCGTAATGTAATGCGCTCGTTCCTGACCATGCTCGGTATCGTGATCGGCGTAGCTGCCGTCATCACCATGGTGACCATCGGTGGTGGCGCCACTGTTCAGGTCACTGAGCAGATCGCCAGCCTGGGCAGCAACCTGTTAATGATCACCCCCGGCCAACGCATGGGCATGGGACAAAGATCCGCATCCAAAGCTTTCGAAATGGATGACGTAGAAGCCATAGCACGTAACATCAGTTCAATAGCGGCGGTTGCGCCATCTTCAACGCAAAGCATGACAGCGGTTTACGGCAACAAAAACTGGTCAACCCGGGTAACCGGAACCAATAATGAATTTTTCAGAGCAGGTAACTGGTCGCTCAACAGCGGACGCCAGCTGACCAACTCCAGCAAGGCCGAGTGCATACTGGGCGCCACAGTACACAGGGAGCTATTTGGCGAACAAAGTCCTCTGGGGCAAAAAATTCGTCTGAAGAATATTTCATGTCAGGTCATTGGCCTGCTCGAATCCAAAGGTCAGTCCACCATTGGCACGGACCAGGATGACCTTATCCTGATGCCGCTACGCACTTTTCAGCGCAGGATTTCGGGCAACCAGGACATCAATCTTATTCAGGTCTCGGTGCATGACGGCGCCTCGACAGAAAAAGTCGAGCGCGATATTCAACGACTGATGCGAGAGCGCCGCCATATTTCAGCCAATGAAGATGACGACTTCTCGGTCATGGACTTAAAAGAAATCAGCAAAATGTTAACCGGTACAACCCAGGTGCTCACGGCCCTGTTGGGCGCGGTTGCCGCAGTCAGTTTACTGGTAGGCGGTATTGGCATAATGAACATCATGCTGGTGTCTGTCACCGAGCGCACCCGAGAAATTGGCATTCGACTGGCCATCGGAGCCCTGGAACGAGAGGTGCTGCTACAGTTTCTAGTTGAGGCCGTTGTTTTGTCCTCCCTGGGTGGCATCATCGGTATTCTATTCGCACTGGCATCTTCCGTCATGCTGGCGGATTTGATGAAGCTACCCTTTGTATTCAATGCAGGCATTGTCGCTATCGCATTTATCTTTTCTGCATCGGTCGGTGTCATCTTTGGTTATTTCCCTGCACGCAAGGCCGCGTCTCTTGATCCTATCGAAGCACTACGACACGAGTAGCACTACTAAGATTACAGCCAGAAATTATCTCTTAGCCAGTTAAGAGCATTGAAGCCACTGACGTATCGCTTGTCGACTTGATCTTATTCAGGACCCCTGTTATGTCCCTAAGCATCTTTCGGCAGTTGATTGAAATAAAACAAAATCGCCTGGTGTTAACAGCATTATTTGTAGAAGTCTAAATTTGTTATGACACAGTCAATATTAAGTTCCAGGAACGCCTGACGGTTTGTGGGCCTCAGATTAGCCAAAAGCGGACTGATCAAAAATTTAAAACTTTGCCACAGAGGCACAGAGAGGGCACAGAGTTTTTATAAGTACGCCCTATTACAAGCACGACAGCTTTCTCTGTGCACTCTGTACCTCTGCGGCAAATATTTTTTGATTTTACGGCCGGTTCAGGGTGTTTGGTGACCTGTCCATGAAATATTGTCAGACATTGTGCGAACTCATTTTACAAAGTGACAGATCAAGTCTAGATTTCTACACATTATTCATCTTGTTCACTTCAAACCGTAAGGCCTGATTTAGTATTTTCCTCTACTCTTTTTCTGCCCACTCACGAATTTTACGTTTTAGTTTTTTCTCAACTTTTTCGCCAATTTCATCCCAGTCATCGTCACCATCTGTATTCTTTTCATCTTCTGCCCATATTTTCAACTTGAGCATCACTTTCTTTTCAACTTTTTCACCTATCTCATCCCACTCTTTATCACGTTTTTTATTCGCGGCAGATTTACAGCTCATGTGAGAACCACCACCCCAGATGCTGATGACGCCAATCAGGAAGCCGAAATCATACCAGCCACCGGTATTGTTTATTTCATATACCATGACATGGTCATTAAATATGTGGATGATCATACTTATAAATGAAATAACACCATGCCAAAGACCGTACCAGAAACCAGCCAGGCTATCTGGCGTGAATTGAGCATCCCCGGCTGCACAGGAAGTTAACAGGAGTAAAAAAGGAGATAAAATGATTAGCTTTAACAATAGATTATTATGTACATTCATAGTCAACTCCATCTGCAAGTGATTAGCTGTATTCTCTGTGCCTATATATCAAACCTTGCCTTAAAACACACAACTCGCATCATTCGCCTAACAGGCTAAAGAGTAAGCCAATATTTTGTTTGACCAAGCTGTATACTCCATTTTCCACAGTGATTTTAACCATGTCTTAGTTATTAATATCAATTTCATTCTGTTTACACCACTCCCTTAATGCATTATCAATTGTCTTATTTTCAAATTCATACCATTTTTCAATCAAGCCTGCTTTTTCTAATATGTTTTTGAATTTTGAATATGCACCTCTATGGTGAAATATCTCTTCAATTTCCTCGGCTTTTTTTGGCAAGAATTCATATGAAAAATTAAGCACAATCCTCTTACCCAGGCCAAGGTCATTTTTGTGTGGGATAGCAATATATTTGTTTTTGTCACTTATGTCTTCTGGCAACTCATCTTCAATATCACTAAATTCTGAATACCAATATATTTCGCCTGTGTGAATATTCAAATATGCTTCGTGTTCACATAGCTGTCCAGAACTCACAAAGTTGAATGCTAATTCTATATCATCGTATTTTGTTGGCATTTTATTTTACCCAGGCTAACACTTTATAAAGGAGCACAACATTTAGTTAGGTCAGCACCCAGCTTTTTAGACAACTTAAACTTTTCCAGTTACGACCTCATAAGTGGCCAGCCACAGCTTGTTCGGTCCATGCGTACGTACATTTCTCACACTGGCTTAATTTACTAGTTAGTTTTATTTTTGACATTAATGCAGGTCTTCATTTTCTGGTGTAAAACAATTAAATGGGCCGTACCAGACTTCACCTGATTGCTGTAAATTGATCAAATCTTGATTGCCAGGATAGCCTTCTTCATCTGTGTCAAAATCATCTTCATCTAAATCAATCTGATTCACTGATGATGTTT
>JBLYYN010000023.1:0-25625 GCA_048550535.1 Gammaproteobacteria bacterium | reverse complement strand
GGTGACATACGGTACAGCTAACGCCGTTCATCGCGCCATCGTATAAGGCGTGTGCAGGATCAAGCACACCATCGGCACCGAACAGAGTCAGCTCACCGCCCTCCACCTTGGTTATTTCATAATTCGCTACCGGCGCATGGCATTTGGTGCATTTATCCTGAATCAATGTTGACAGCTGTGGATTCCTCTCCAGTTCGGTCGCTACCTTGGCGCGCCAGAACGGATCCTTGGTGGCATTCGCCATCATCGAGGTGTCCCAGTCGCGCACGATGGATACATCGGCCCCGGCACTATCGATCATGCCATTGTGACATTGGATACAATTGCCTGAACCGGAAAAATGTGAAGTGGTGAAATTGATATCTTCTGCCAGCGCAGAGACGCTGAAAAATGGACACAGGATAAACGCGCATACCCCGTATAGTGATTTAAACATAAGTACCTCTCTTGTAGTTTTCTGTTAGCTGTCGCTAAACTAAAGATATGGTCAGACATTTTTATCTTGGTTTACCAAATAAAGCAGGGTTTGTTCTGGGCGATGACTTTCGTACACAGATGCAAACCCGCTGGCATTCCTTGCCATGAGCATGTTGCTTCTTTTCTATACTTTTATTTTTACAGTACGACACTATTCAATATTGTGTTAAGTAGCGCCAGATGTCGTAATTAAATCATGTTGACACTACTAAGGGAATGTTTGCAATAGGGCAATTTTACTGCGGGCAAAAAATACACGAATGACATTTCATGGCTAAACAGGGCTAAATTAGATTTCCCTAAAAGACTGATTTGCGGTAGTTACCGACCTCCACTGGACGTCACGCGTGCAGCCTCTAAATGGCCAGAAACAGATATGGGTCAGCAGTGGGCCTGACCCCTTTGGGTCTTTAAGATTATTAATACATTGAATGCAGATAAGCTGTGCATGATGGCCATGAAATAAATAATCTTTAACTCATGCCTTTCATCTTCGGGAAATTTTCCCAATAGCTTCCAGATCTGCATTATCACCTTTTCTTGTGCTATATATATTGTTGCTGTTTTACTAATCCATACTAATCGAATAGAGGGATCTACCTTGCGTATGCTTTACATAAAAAAAATACCCTTATTGCTGGCTATTTTATTCATCTCCCTTGGTGCCCAGCCCATTGCTGTTGCGGATATCAATATTGGTGTGTTGGCACCCAGAGGCAAATTAAAGGCCATGAATCAATGGAAAGATTTTGGCCTCTATATGCAGGAGCAACTTGGCCAGCCAGTCACGATAATCCCCCTATCGCCTCCAGAGGTAGTAGCTGCAGCCAACAATGATCAGGTAGCTCTGATGCTCGCCAACCCGGTTCATACGGTCAAGTTGATTGAACTTCATAACAGTAAACTGATTGCCACACTGAATAAAAAATCCGGCCCCGTGTTTGCTGGTGTCATCGTGGCCAATAAGGGCAGTGGAATTAAATCCTCTGAAGACCTGAAAGGCAAGAATGTCATGTCATTGAAGTTTCGTGCGGCAGCAGGTGCTTATACCTTCCAGGCCTATCACCTGTTCAAAAAAGGTATAGACCCACATAAAGATTTTGCATCCATGAATGCAGGTAAAAAGCAGGATGACCTGGTGCTTGCCGTCAAGGCGGGTGTCATCGATGCCGCCTTTATACGCACGGGCATACTCGAGTCCATGGAAAAAGAAGGCAAGATAAAGATGAATGAGTTCCATGTGGTCGACCAGCATGGTGATGACGAAATCAAACTGGTTCATACCACAGATCATTACCCTGAGTGGTATTTTACCGCCATGCATACCACTGACCCAGCGCTGGCCAACACAGCAAAACAGGCATTACTGTCCTTGAATGCCGAACACCCGGCATCGAAGCAAGCCAGGATCAATGGCTTCGTCGAGCCCGTTCCACTGGAAGGAATGGTAAATGCTCTGAAGGCGCTCAAAATTGCTCCGTATAATAACTAGCCTGTCGGGGGATAGTAATAATGATATTCACTGACCTGCTACCTCGAGGATTACGTGAGCCAGGTCTGGCACTAAAGTTTGGCATAATTACCGGAATCACTTTAGTCTGTTTATTAAGCATTGCATCGCTAATCACCCTCAGCTTACAACGCACCTCACTGGATGATTTATTAGTAGCATCGGAAGCGGTGGTCGATGATATGGCCGCGGCCCAGGTGAAAGCCAACCGGGATTCTGAAAAAATAAAAGTCGAGCAACTACTCAAACTGCTCACCCAAATCGCTCCGGCAGCCATAGCCAATTTCGATTTTACCGGTTTATTGAATTACACTCAGACAGCCACCGAAGACCCGGATATTAGCTATGTAGCGATCATTAATAGCAAAGGCAAGACACTGGCCAGTTCCGGTAATTTAGCAAAAGTAGCCGAGGGAGCAAAGCTGGAAGCCAGGGTTGTGTACGAGGGAGAAACACTGGGTAAAGTTATACTGGGTTATAACCACATACGATCACAAAAACAAATCGATGAAGCCAATGAAAATGCTCGCCATAATCTTGCCGATATCACACTGGCTAAGGATAAAGCATTCAGTTCTCTGGTAACCAGTCAGACTGTACTGACCCTGCTAGTCATCTTACTGGCCGTAGTGGTGATCTATTACATTGCCCACCGGGTAACCAAGCCCCTGGAAATCGCTATAAAACTGGTCAACCAGATTGCCGACGGTGATCTTAGTGCTGATATTAAGGTCACCAGGAAGGATGAAACCGGTCAGTTATTAATGGCGATGAAGGTCATGCTCACTAACTTACAGAATATGGTATCTAAAATTGGTGAAGCCACTTCACAGCTTGGCAATACCGCAGGACAGATATCCGATGTCACTGAAGACACCACCATTGGCGCCAAACAGCAACAGATAGAAACTGACCAGCTGGCTAACGCTATAGTGGAGATGACAGCATCAGCCAAAGAGGTTGAGACCAACTCCACTGAAGCGGCCTACTCCGCACAAAATGCAGATGAAGAAGCCAATAACAGCAAGCAGGTGGTGAACCAGGCAATAGACCTGATCAATTCTCTTGCTAAGGACATCGAAAGCGCTGCGAATGTAATTCAGGAGCTGAAACTACACAGTGAAGAAATTGGAACCGTACTGGATGTGATCCGCGGCATTGCCGAGCAGACTAATCTGCTGGCTTTAAATGCGGCCATAGAAGCTGCCCGTGCGGGTGAACAGGGAAGAGGCTTCGCGGTGGTGGCCGATGAAGTACGCAACCTGGCGGGTAAAACCCAGCAATCTACCCAGGAAATCCAGAACACTATTGAACGCTTGCAGAAAGGTGCCGGTGAGGCCGTTACTGTAATGGAACAATGCCAGGATAAGGCCCATAACGGAGTCAGCCAGGCTGCCAAAGCAGGCGATTCCCTGAATGAAATCACCCAGGCCATATCCAATATCTCCGATATGAATTTACAAATTGCCAATTCCGCCAAGGAACAAAGTCAGGTTACTGAAGAACTGGCCAAGAGTGTTACTAAAATCAGTGGTGTAGCCAGTCAGACGTCTGAAAGTGCGCAGGTAACTTCAAATTCATCCGAAGAACTGAACAAGCTGTCTACCGGCCTGCTGACACTGGTAAATATGTTTAAAGCCTGAGCCTATAATTAATCAAGAAACACATCGACGTCGATTATCCTAAGCTTTGTCCTCGCATTAATAGAAAAAATAAGCTCACCAAGATCGCGCTGCATGAGTCAGGTATGGGTATATGTGTATGCCTATGGTGATGAACAGCAAACCGATGTAATGATTATTCTGATTTTGATACCCGCATTATTGAAAGTGTGCTGGCTTTATTTATTCAAAAAACAGCAGGCAGAAATTTTGACCTAATCAATAAACTTGATGTCGATGAATTCTTCGAACACCTCATCCCGATGAAACCTGCTCCCTAATATACACCTGGGGGTATTATGTCATTGTTGAACTTCTGAGAAAGCAGGCTTGGGACTTATTCAAGCAGGAATACCAGCTAGCTTAACTGTTCTAGCTGCGCTCCCAAAACAGATATAGTTGAATCCTATATTTTAGCCTAAAGGCCCGTTCTAAAGCCGTTTATCAATTATTTTATTAAAATATAAGCTTATTATGCTATTATCTGTGCCGCTAAAGCCTATGAAGCAGCGATTTAGGACTGACATCACAACCCCTCTAAAGCAGATTGTTGAGGTCTGAAACCAGATAGAGAACAGGCAAACCTGGATTAGCTCTAGCTGATATCAAATTCATTGTCCATAACACGCTATCAGACAACTACCCTGAATCATAAAACACCTTATCTGGATGGATCTATTTTCAGATTTACAGGACAGGATTATGGGAAACCTCAAGGTACCGAAAACTAACCCGGTTTTCTACACTTGTGACTGGAATTGCATTAACAATATGAAAACAATTAAAAACTCAATGATAAGCCTGCTGGCTCTATTACTCCTGTTGCCAATGCAGGCAATGGCCGCTGAAGCTGGCCATAAAATTATGGATTTAACCCAAAGTGGTGTTGGCTATGCCGCTATAGCCATCTTCGTGGTGGCTTACCTGTTTGTAATGGCTGAAGAATTCACCCATTTACGCAAATCCAAACCGGTGATTATTGCGGCCGGCCTGATCTGGACCATTATTGGTGTGGTTTATGCCAGTCATGGCATGTCCGAACTGGCTGAACACGCCGTGCGTCATAACCTGCTGGAATATGCGGAACTGATGCTGTTCCTGCTGGTAGCCATGACCTACATTAATGCCATGGAAGAACGCAATGTATTCGATGCCCTGCGTGCCTGGTTGATTCGCAAAGGTTTCAGTTTCCGTGTGCTGTTCTGGTTAACCGGCATCCTTGCCTTCTTCATCTCGCCCATTGCCGACAACCTCACTACAGCTCTGCTGATGTGCGCCGTGGTACTGGCAGTAGGAGGCACCAATACACGCTTTGTTAGTGTGGCCTGTATCAATATTGTGGTGGCCGCCAATGCCGGTGGTGCCTTCAGCCCATTTGGTGATATCACCACCCTGATGGTGTGGCAGAAAGGCGTAGTAGAATTCTGGACTTTCTTTGCCCTGTTCATTCCTTCTGTGGTCAACTTTGTTATACCGGCTGCGATCATGCATTTTGCTATTCCACAGGAACATCCTGATGCAAGCAATGAGCAGATTATGATGAAGCGTGGCGCACGTCGTATTATCGCTTTCTTCTTGCTCACGATAATGACGGCTGTTTCTTTCCATAACTTCTTAGGCCTGCCACCCGTTATCGGTATGCTGACCGGTTTGGGTTACTTGCAATTGCTGGGCTACTACCTGAAGAAAACCCATATGCATGAAACCGCTATTGATGTTGAGCATGAAGACCAGATGGGTGACCCTGTGCCTTTTGACATATTCAATAAAGTGGCCCGCGCCGAATGGGACACCTTGCTGTTCTTCTATGGTGTAGTGCTCTGCGTAGGCGGTCTGGGCTTCCTGGGTTACCTGAGTCTGGCATCTGACATCATGTACAACCAATGGGGTGCAACCAGCGCTAATGTCGCGATCGGTGTGTTATCGGCCATAGTGGATAATATTCCGGTGATGTTCGCGGTGCTCACCATGAACCCGGATATGTCCATCGGCCAGTGGTTGCTGGTTACCTTAACGGCCGGTGTCGGTGGCTCTCTGCTATCCATCGGATCTGCTGCCGGTGTTGCCCTGATGGGGCAGGCCCGTGGCCAGTACACCTTTTTCTCCCACCTGAAATGGACACCCGCGATTGCACTAGGCTATATCGCCAGTATCTACTGCCATATGTGGATAAACAGCAGTATGTTCTAGGTTTTTATTTCAGGAGCTTAGATAGCCATCATGAAATAAAACCTGAAAAAAGATTCGCTAGATTAACTCTGCAATCAGTAGCACTACTGATTGCAGAGTTAATTAGGGAACCTCTGATAAAGACAACCCGGTGCAACTATCTAGAAACAGAACCTATCTGAAACTCACTGGTTTAAAAATAACACTTTACAAGCTGTAAGCTCCACAAAAGATAGCAATCTTAAATAAAGCCTATTTTCGGCTAACATGCTAAAAAATTGATCCAGGTTATGTCAGTGATATAACAATTCGACTTTAATGCCATATCTATATTGACTCAGCTATGATTCACTAACATATATGCTTGGAAAATCATATTCATGACTAAAAAGACAGGTAAACTACAGAAAATATCCAGCGTTTTGGGAATTCTAAGTTTTATTTTCGCCGCTATTTGTATGGTATTCCTAATTTTAAGGATTGATGAGTTCGGTGCAAACAACCCCGTTTCGGCCAGCTTATTGGCATCGACATTCTTTTTTATCTTTGTGGGTTTTGTTTTGCTGGTTATTGGTAAAACCAATCTGCCCAGTTTCAATCCAGATGATCATGATTCAACTAACGAATAACCGCTGATTATTCATTAGTTGAATTGACCATCCATCAAGTGTTACTCAGTTAAAATTCATTTCCAGGTCTTTTCTTAATGCAATCTGCTGGGCCTGAGTCAAGCGAGTCTTATAGGGATAATCTTGATGATCACAGCCAACGCTAACCACTTCACCTGAACTAAGCGCCATAATCACATCATCCGGAAGCTCGAAGCGAACATGATGGAAACCCATTTTCATTTTTTCACCATCCACCAGGCTATCATCCGATGCTGAAAAGATTTTTGGAAAATGACCAATCTGCACCCATAGCTTGTTTTCAATGCCAATGAGTTGCATCAGGCGATCCTGACACCCGGTCTCTCCCTCTAACGACAGATGTATGGTTACTTTCCAGTTCTTACCATCCGGAATAAGTTTGTTATAGGTTTCCAGCACCGATGCCAGCTGCTCATCAATATCAATGCGATCTGAAATCAGCCTTTCCTGCAATTGATATTTAACGGTTAGCTTATCTTCGAAATGGAGATCCAGGCATGCGCCTAAATGTATGTGCCGATTGGCTTTATGCTCATTAACCACCTGACTGAACAGGTGCCGTTTAGAGCTGTAATCTTCGTAAGAGTAGAATTCCTCTAGCGTCAACTTAGTCATATTTATTCCCCGGAATTTATTATTTTTTCCATACCTGCAATAAAACAATATTCTATTCATTCAAGCCTGGGAATTCTTCCCAAAAACACATCAATATATTATAAACTAATGATTTATATGCTCTATTTGGAAAAACCTAAAATCAGAATATTTCCCTTATTAAACCTTAGATTTTATTTTAGATGAAATTTTTATAGTTTGAGCAAATAAGCATAAATTTTCATTAAAAAATGTCCATCCAACACAAAGCACTGGTCCAGGGCATTGATAATTCTATTGTTTATGAGGTTTTATAGATCAGGCCCTTACGCACCAGGCACTTTTCAATTTCAACGGCGAATAAAACCGATGATGCCAGCAACAGGCATAATGCAAGGTCATATATGGGCAGAGGCTGGGTATGAAATATTTCATTCAGCACCGGCAAATAAATAACCGCCATCTGCAATATCAGTGTGAAGACGATAGCTCCCAGCATGGGTAAGTTGCCCAGAAGACCTGTCTTAAAAAGCGATGCTTTCTCGCTACGCACGGCTAAAGAATGAAATAACTGAGACAGGGTCAATACCGTGAATACCACTGTTTGCCAGTAAACCATATCTCGGGAAATTGCCCAGGCCTGGGATGCAATAGAGATACCTCCCACGAATAAGCCTACCCAGAGCATATGCTGCCACATACCATGGGCAAAGATACTCTCATCAGGGGGGCGAGGCGGTCGATTCATGATGCCGGGTTCAGCCGGTTCGGAAGCAAAGGCCAGGCCCGGCAAACCATCGGTCACCAGATTGATCCAGAGAATATGTATCGGTAACAAGGGTATAGGTAAGCCCAGCAGGGGCGCCAGAAACAGAGTCCATATTTCGCCTGAATTTGAGCTCATAGTATATTTGATAAACTTGCGAATATTATCGAATATACGACGACCAGCCTTGATGGCGCTGACTATGGTCGCAAAATTATCATCCAGTAGGACCATATCGGCGGCTTCCCTGGCCACATCGGTACCCTTCTGCCCCATGGCCACGCCTATGCCTGCGCGTTTCAATGCCGGTGCATCATTGACACCATCCCCGGTCATGGCCACGAACTCGCCGTTTAACTGCAGCGCTTTAACGATACGTAATTTCTGCTGGGGACTGACACGGGCATAGACCCGTATTGATGCCACCTTAGCCGCCAGCTCATCGTCGGATACGGTTTCCAGTTCACTGCCTGTCAATACGGTTTCAAGCTGATCGGTGATACCGAGCCTGCTGGCAATCGCATAGGCCGTACCCGGATGATCACCGGTAATCATCACCGGGATAATTCCGGCCGATAAACAATCCGCGACCGCCTGTGGTACCTCAGGCCGTGGAGGATCGATCAATGCCACCAGGCCTAAAAATGTAATCGCGTATTCTATATTCCCAGTTTGTATCTTCTCAGGTAATGCCGGCAATAGCCGTCGACCAAAGGCCAGTACCCGGTATCCATCATTAGCCAGCCGTTCAGCTTCTGCCAGCATGGCCTGCTGATCAAAATTCCCGATATTATTTTCAACCAGGGCATTGTCACATAGAGGAATAACACGTTCAGGAGCGCCTTTGATGTAAGCGACTATGCCCTCATCCACGGCATGCAGTGTGGTCATCATCTTACGGCTACTATCAAAGGGAACGGCCGACTGACGAGGCAACAATGTTTCTAAATCGGCCTTGATATAACCCGCTGCCTGGGCAGCTTCATACAATGCCAGCTCGGTAGGCTCTCCTCCCGCCTGTTCATCTTTTTGTTCAATATCGTTATTCAGTGCCATAGCCCGACCGAGCTCTGTCCAGGATGGCGCAGCATCCGTTTGGGGCAATGCCTCCCGCATTTCCCCGACAATCATGAAACGCTCGGCCGACATACGATTCAGGGTTAAGGTCCCGGTTTTATCTGTACAGATGTAGGTTACTGATCCAAGGGTTTCCACGGCCGGAAGATTGCGCACCAGGGCATTATTTCGAATCAATTTACCCGCACCGAAGGCCAGTGAAATAGTGACCACAGCAGGCAAGGCTTCGGGTATGGCAGCAACAGCCAGGCTTACGGCAGTGAGGAACATCAGCACCATTGGCTGCCCCTGTAATACACCGGCCACAAACACTATGGCGCAAATCACCAGTACGACGAATGCCAGATAGCGGCCAAAGCGGGCCAGGCGCTTTTGTAAGGGGGTTTTTACACCGGCTTCCTGTTGCAATAGACCGGCAATTTGTCCAATTTCGGTCGCCTGCCCGGTAGCCACCACTATGCCATGACCCCGCCCTCGAGTGACCATACTGCTCTTGAATGCCAGATTGATACGATCACCCAGCGCTAAATCCACCTCGGTCAATACCTGACTGACTTTATCAACGGCATGGGATTCACCGGTCAATCCCGATTCATCAAGTTGCAGTTGTTCACTCTGCACCAGTCGCAAGTCCGCAGGCACAAGGTTACCCGCCTCCAGTAAAACCAGATCACCGGGAACCAGACCGGTGGCGCTAATCGTGAGAAGCTTTCCATCTCGCATCACCTGAGCATCGGGGGCAGCCATCTCTCGCAAGGCGGCTACCGCGCGTTCTGCTCGATACTCCTGCACCATACCAATGATAGCATTGAGCAGGACAATGACCAGAATCGCGATAGTATCCTGGACTTCACCAATGAAACCGGAAACCAAAGCGGCCGCCAGTAACACCAGTATCATAAAGTCGGAAAATTGCCCAAGCAGCATACTCAACAGGGATCGATGGCGTGATTCCGGAAGCCGGTTGGGGCCAAACTGCTGTAGTTTTTGCTTTGCCTGTTGCGAGCTCAGTCCATCCATGGATGATTCAAATTCCCTCATCACCGCTTCAAACCCCAGACAGTGCCAGTTTTGTTCTGGCATGTTAGCTACCCGCGAACAGGTAAATGAGTATGAGGGTTAGCAGTGCAATCAACAGTGTTTGTAGGCCACTGCGCAGCCAGGAAATACCCGAGATTCGCCCCAGGAACACTCCCAGCAGAAATATCAGAAAAAGCGCAATGATGATGGATATATGAAGTGGGTCTATGGGCATCATCACACCACTTCGGGACAACCACAGGGGCGTTAATATCAACAGGGCAATACTAAATGGAGCAATACCATTGACCAGGGCAATCATCATCGGCACCCACCTGCTAGCCACACCATGTGCACTTTGCTGAAGGTCTGAAACCATGGCCTCTTCCAGTTCCGCAAGTGCCCGCCGACGTTCTGCAGACTCACTCACATAAGCACTGCTCACACCACTGACACCCAGGGCTATCGCGGCCCCCAGACAGGCATTGATAATGGTGTTGATATTTTCGGAATCACTAATCAAAAACCCCATAATCAGCCCCAGCATGGCCAAAGCCCCATCAAAGCCATTGACCACAAAATAGCGACGAATAATTTCGTGGGTGCTGGTGATACCAAGAAAAAATCTGGCCTGGTTAATCAGTTTCATTGCTGAATACCTTTAGGGAACCTCTGATCAATTATATGATCAGAGGTTCCCTAGATTTAATCAGGTGAACTTTCGACTTCAACCTCATCAATACTGTGTAGTGAGCCACCCAGTTCACTGATTTTTGCAAGAATAGCATCATAATCCAGTGATGATGCATCAATCACCAACTGCAGGCTTTCAGTATTCTCATCCACTTCGATGACGGTCAGGTGCACTCTATAATCTTCACCTACAGCAGCTATTTTTTGAGAAAACACCAGGGCATTGGGTTGATGGGGTTTTAGTACATCCAGCACAAGTTTTTTAACATTGACCATAAATACTCCAGACTGGGCCGAGTAAGTCACATATGGATTGATGATGGGGTAATACAGTATATCGACACAACTACACGATGTGCGAATTGAATCTATATATAGTTGAGTAAAGTCATATAAATACTAATTAAGGAGCCTCTGATTAAGTAAATACAATGCCAAATCGAACCGCTTGTGATGGAAAATCACTAGCAAAGTACCTTAGCCGGATCAGTAACAGTAATCTAATGGATGGACTCTATCTTCAAACCAGTTATAAGCAATTATTATTGCTTATAACTGGTCGCAAATTATTTCTGAAAATTAAAATCAAAAGATTTGCCACAGAGTCACAGAGCACACAGAGATAACAGTCGTGGTTATAATAGGGCGTACTTATAAAAACTCTGCGACCCCTGTGCCTCTGTGGCAAAGTTTTAAATTTTTTTGATCAGTCTGCTTCTGGCTAAACTGAGCCTACAAACTGTCAGGCATTCTTGGAACTTAATGTTGACTGTGTCAAAACAAATATAGACTTCTACATTTTTATCGAAGTGCAATTTTTCCTAATTCGTGTTTTTACTCGCATAAAGATGTGTTTATAAAGGCCAGGAAAATCTTCGCCATTTCGCTGAACTATCAGAACTATTTAACGGATATATCCCAAGATATAATTAACGTTTATTCATCTCTTCCAGGGCAGACTTTAAATTTTGTACGCTCAACCGACCCTCTTCAATAGCCAATGCGGCCTGATCGAACTCCATCAAGCCCAGCTGTGACAGACGGGGCGATAATATGAAGTCCGGTGGATCACCGGCCATTCGGCTTCGTGTGATTCTATCCTGCATGATGTTAATAGAACCGGCCAGTACTTCGAACAAGCCCGGTGTTTTCTGATTATTTCCCAACAACTGGGATAGCACACCATATTTACCTGATTCCAGTCGAACTTTAAGCTGACCATATATCTTGTCCCAATATGAGGACTGCTGTGACTGGTCAACTTGAGCACGATTCTGGAAATGCTTGCCAACAATATCGCCATTAAGATTTACAGCGATGACTATATCTGCCCCCATAGCACGACACAGCGAAACCGGCACCGGATCGACCAGTCCACCATCTACCAGCCATCGATCATTGTGTTTGAATGGACGAAACAGCCCGGGTAAGGCAATAGATGCTCTCACTGCATGCAAAACCGAGCCGGTCTGCAACCAAACCTCTCGACCTGTTTCCAGATCAGTGGCCACTGCCGCAAATTTTTTAGGCATGCTTTCAATCTCAGAATGATTGACATGCTGACTGAAAAACTCCAGTAATTTTTCACCTTGTATAACACCACCGCCCAGCACACCCAAATCCAGATAACTGACAATGTCTTTCCAGTTGAGAGTGTTCGCCCATTGCTCAAGTACATCCAGCTGGTCATTGGCATAGGCCGCACCGACCAATGCACCAATGGATGTACCTGCTACTATATCCGGCTCTATACCCAACTCTGCCAGTCCCTTGATGACACCAATGTGTGCCCATCCCCTGGCCGACCCACTGCCCAGTGCGATACCAATTTTTGGAGATAATTTAGATGAATGAGACATAATATTTACCACACTTAAAGTCAGATCAGTTCATGTAGAGTGGCAAATAAGAAAAATCAACCGACTCGCCCCAGAAACTGGCGTAATTAACACTATCTTTATGTGCATCCGTGGTGAAAAAACTCATACTGCCTGAAGCCGTCGCAGAATTAATCAGTTGAAGTTGCTCGAGTCTATTTTTCACATGCCTGGCCACAGCATCGCCCGTTTCAATTACCTGTACAGCAGTCCCCACGATTTCCTCTATTAACGGTTTGATAATGGGGTAATGGGTACACCCCAGAACAATACTATCTACGCCTTTTTCCAATAATGGTGACAGGTAATATTGAACAAGATTACGTGTCTCTGGGCCTGAAAAATCCCCCAGCTCAATTCGTTCCACCAGCCCCGAACACTGCTGACTGATAATTTCGGTCTGTTCACCAAATCGGTTCCTCAGATGGCTGAATTTCTCACTGTTTAAAGTATTTTCGGTGGCCAATATACCTACCACACCCGTCATAGATTGCTCAACAGCAGGTTTCAAGCCCGGCTCCATACCAATAATGGGTATGCTCAATCTGCCCCTCAAATGCACAACTGCAGCTGCCGTGGCAGTATTGCAGGCAATAACAATCGCCTTAACCCTGTGCTGATCTATAAAATACTGACTAATCAGCTCGGCCCGCTGTTGAATTTCATATTCAGATTTATTGCCATAGGGCACATAAGCATTATCGGCGATATACACCAGATGTTCTGCGGGCAGTTGAGCGCGTATTTTGCTTAACACGCTCAAGCCACCTATTCCGGAATCAAATACACCTATGGGATCAGAATTAGACATCTACAGAAGGTTCGTTGCATAAACTTGTAGATTCTACACCGCCTACAGCAAACTTAGGAATATACATCAGATATTTTTGCACCAGGTCTCAGGCAGATAAAACCAGAGAATTGGCAAGTACTTAAGTGCAATGAAATACAGGCGGCAGGTTATTGAGGCTAATGGGGATGAAACCTCAATAACTTATTGCCGCCTGCAATATACGGGCACAGTCCATGACCCGTAAAGCTAACTTATTTGAGTTCTACCATGGTAAAGCCACCATCGGCGAGAAAGGTTATTTCCGCATTAAGAAAGTAACTTTTCAGGCCGGGCTTGAACATTTGTAACATATCGTAGGCTTCTCCTGCACGACCGCCAGTGCCACAGAAAAATACAATGGTTCGATCAGCAGGTAGTTCATCCATGCGTTTTTCAAGGTCATTAATCGGCATATTGATGGCTCCCTTGAATGTTCCTTTGGCAAACTCATCGGGATCACGAACATCAACCATCAATAAAGTTTCCGGTGCATCCTGAAAAATTTGCTTGAAAGACGCCACTTTAATGGTGCCATCATTACCGGCTTTAACTTCAGGAACCTTATACACATCCCCTGCACCATAGGCCTTTTTCCAGCCCGGATAACCTTCGGGTATGATATGTACTTTGGTGTAACCCAGCTTCATGGCTTTTTTAGCGGAATTAGGGCTCAATTTACATTTCATACCACCACAATAAAAATACAGAGGTGTGGTTTTATCAGTGGGTAATTTATCGGTCATTTTATCAAATGACATATCAGGGATACTGATGGCGCCGGGAATATGCCCTTTGTCGTATTTACGTTTTTTAGGACGTGAATCGATCAATACCATGTTCGCTTTACTATCGACCATCTTTTTGACATGGGAGATAGAAACGGAGATCACTCCACCTTTTGCTTTCCAGTCGGGATAGCCCTCGGCATAGACCTTGATATTAGTGTAACCGAGCTTCTCTGCTTTAAATGCTGATTTATGACTCAACATACATTTGAGGCCACCGCAATAAAAAATAAGCAGATTTGACTTATTCGTCGGCAACTTATCCGTCATCTTATCAAAGCTACTATCCGGGATATTGATGGCCGCCGGTATATGACCTTTATCATACTTCCTGGCTCCGGGTCTTGAGTCCACAATAACCACATTATCCGGCTTGGGTATAACCGCGGACTGACTCACTTCATCGAACTGAGTTAGTTTTGGATACCAGCCCGGCTGAGGTGTTGGCCCACTCGCACAGCCAGCGATTAGCATCAGCAGTATACTTATAAGAATACCGAGTTTAAATTTCATTAGTGACTCCTCAACAAGATCTTTTAGAAAACAGTAAACCGATTGGTCGACTCGTTATAACGAATAAACAAATACCAGAACAACAATAAACCATAGGTGAGTAATAGCGGCCCACCCCAGTTACCCATCATGTCCGGCATAAACGCCTGTACACCGAGTGGCGTGACTTCTGCCATACCATCTATGAAATCAAGGTCGAACTCCGTGGCCAGTAAACCCGTCTTGGCCAGCAGGGCACTGGCGGTTGAACCACCCCAGGCAAAAAATATTACAGCGACTACTAACTTGATATGGCCTTCGCCGACGCGCCATAATGAGCCGGACGCACAACCACCCGCAAACACCATACCAATACCAAACACCAGGCCACCCAATACGGAACCAATCCAGAAACGGGAAGGAATAGCCAGGTATGGGTCTATAGTACCCTGGGCAATCAGTGCCGCGCCCACGGGTGCACCCAACGCTATGGCCAGGATCATGGCCTTGGTCATTTCACCTTCAGCGGTCATAAACGGCTCTCTGAACACCCGGGAAAAACAGAACCGGGATCGGTGAAGAATAAAGCCTATTCCAAAACCACCCAGCACCAGTAACGCACGAACAGCTTTTTTCTCGTCACCCGATTCCCACCAGTTTAAAGCCCAGACCAGAGTCACTATAACGACCAGTAATCCCATCCAGGGATACCACTGTTTAAAACGTGCCGGTTTGACTGGCGGCGCATTCATGCCCCAGGTAATATTTTCCATGGTCCATAATAATAACTTCAGGCCAATGACTGCACCCACCAGTAATCCGAGCCACATTCCCCAACCTGCATAGGAAGAAAAGGTTAATGGAACAAAGAAACCACCGGTGGTACAACCACCAGCCAGAGTAGCGCCCAGGCCCATCAGTATGCCGCCAACCGCAGCCCACACATATTCCAGTTTGGGTGGTCGGCTAATACGAAACTGTCGGGATAGCATGGCGGCACTGAAGGCACCTAACACCAGCGTTATATCCATTAAGGATATACGGTGCATGAGGATATCTTCCAGCTGAGGTTTGATGCCCAATAGCGAACCCAGACCTATGGCATTGTTCAGGTAATCACCCCAAAGCTTGATTCCCCCAAACACACCCCAGAAGACCCCGGAGCCCATAAACACGGCCATGATAAGCACTAACAATACGGCACCAAGATATGGCGACCAGGCATCGACAAATACTAACTTATAATCCTCTTTAAGTCCCTCCAGCCAGGCTGGCCCTGAACCATCACTCATAACCTATCTCCCCAAATACTCAGTTATATACAGCGATTAATCAGTTACAACGCGCTGGATTATCAGAATCTTTTGCTCCATGAATAACAAACGCTTTCACATCTGCCATTAAGTCTGCGTTGGGAATTTTAATAAATTTAGCAGCGGCTTTATTAGTGTCTTTAATACTTTCCCGATATGCTTTACTTACGTAATAACTCAATTTGTCTTTACCTTTGGCATGGCTATCAGCATCAATGTAGGCACCCCATTCGGCTTTGGTCATAGTTGATGGCGATATGGATCCTCCGGCATTATCCGTATGACAGGCAGTACACACCATACGATAATAAATACGACCTTTTTTCCAGTTTCCATCACCTGCCTGAGCTAGAAAGGGTGTCATGAATGCTCCTAACATGAAGGCTGTAACAACGCTTTTATACAATTTCATTATCTGGCTCCTAAACTTCAGTCTTAATCAATAAATGTTAAAAAAACTATTTTTAACCTTGAATCGCCTGATATCGAAGACCAGGGATTCAGGCTTGCTAAAAATTATTCCACCTCTTCCCAGCCCGTAATCATCGCTTTTATATGCGACATTACGGTATGACCGGCTGTTGCCAGATACACATGGGCAATAAAAAAGATCAGGATCATAAAGGCGCCCAGAGTATGGAAGAAGGCCACCCACTCCAGGGACAGCACAGAGTCCACCCCCCAAGCAGTCCAGCTACTGTAGAATAGGTAGAACCAGCCGGAAAACCAGATTACCGGTGAAATTCCCAGCCAGAAAAACAGATAAGCCAGGCGTTGCAGCGGATTATGTTTGCGCAAACGAGTTTGCCTGAATGGATGCTCTGCATTGGTAAATATACCGGTGAGGTAATATTTAAACATGGCATCGACTTTATCCAGGGTCGGAATATATTGCTTCCATTCACCTGTTGTAATATGCCAGAACACAGCAAATACCCAGAGAGTAATCAACGACCAGGCCGCAATGGTGTGCAGGTTGGTGACCTTCTCGAAACCAAATAGCTGATAGGAGCCATGAATCTCGAATCCGGTTAACATTAAAAATATAATTAATGCAGCCTGAGACCAGTGCCAGAAACGCTCGAAGCGTTTAAACATATATATACGTTCAGCCATTGTTCTAACCCTCCTTACGACGAGTAAAGAAGCGCAGTGCACCATGTATCAGCACACCAATTAGACTGAGCAATGCCAGCCCCCAGCCGAGTGTATCCAGCCATACGCTGGTATCACGACCCGGTATATATACGCCTTCAATATGTTGCAAGCGGCCGTCTTTACTATGACAATCTTCACAGGACAGGGCATTTTCTGCCGGTGCCACCATGTGAGTAATGGGCCAGCTCATTTGGGTTTTTATGAAATCAACCTTACCCGAGAATGGAAGATCGGCCGATTTCATACCCTGTGTAATGGCTTTTTCCCAGTCGAAATTTTCCCAGTATGCAGTATCGTCTTTACCCGCAGTATGAGGCACCACCAGTCTTTTATTCACTGGGTCATAAGGCTGCATACCTCGGAATACCTTGACCGGCCAGATACGTGATATTCCATCATCGGGACTGCCGTCGAAGTGATTGATCGGTGTGACACCGTCTTTTTTATCGACCGTGTCATCCAGAGTGGTATAAGTCACTTTACCGTTAAACCACATATATTCCGGAGCAATATCAGCACCGTAGGTGAAATCGCCTTTCTTGCCATGGTACACAACATGGCCGTCTTTCTTGATCACCACAGGTTTACCCTCAGCCGTCAGCTTCCCTGCCGTAGACCAGTCCCAGGTCATCTTGGTGGCGACGCCCCCCCGAGCAATAGTGGGTATATGACAAGTTTGGCAGGCAATTTTAACCGTATGCTCATTCATCTTCTCGTGTTGTGCTGAATGAGGGCGATTATCATGGCAAGACTGACAAGTTGAAGTATTGGCACGTTCTGGCTGACCACGGATATGATAACCCTCGGTATCGGCCGCTGTAGGTGTATAGCGACTACCCACAACATCATGACCTGTGCCCATATGACAGGTTGAGCAGCTGAAATCATTACCCAGTGCGTCCATATGTACGTCAAGTTCATAATCCGGCATAGCCATGGAGCTGTCTAGATCCCCATGCTTGACCCCATCGCCACCACCACCAAAGAAGTGGCAGGCACCGCAACTATCGCGACTGGTTTTACCGACATTCTGCGCAACATTTTTAAGGTCAACATAATCAGCGGGATGACCTGCCTTACCCGGTGGTTTACTATAACCTCCGGTAGTATCGTGACAGACCAGGCAATCGACTAGCTCTTCTGCAGTGAAATCAAAATTCTTATCTTTCCAGCCATATCCAACATGACAAGCCGTACAACCGGCCCAGTTGGATTGTGGGGTAATACAGAAATTATTCAGGATATTTTTTTTACCCAGACGTTGTTTGTTTTCCGGGTTGAGGAATTCCCATTTCCAGTGCTTGGTTTTGTGGATTTGTTTGGCAGCTTCAGTATGACATTCCAGACAGGCTTTGGTTACTTCAGGCCCGGATGAAAATGTTCTGTCCAGTTCTTTATACTTACTGTGGTCTGCTGTGGAATCCGCCAGCACTTGAGTAGAAGCAAATAACATCAATAGCCAGATGGCTATTGATCTTCTAAGATAATACCTGATCATATTTTTTACCCCTTTATCTTATTCAGGGAATGGAGTTGTTTTAAAATTTGTAGCTCATTTTCCACTCTAAATCTGTATTTTTTCTTGAGCTAGCACAATAAATAAACGGATATGTTACTCCGCGCTACATTATCATTGGTTTCAAATCTTATATTCTTATATTATTGTTTTCTTAAATTCTTATTTTCCACCCATATAAATAGTTTTTAAACCACTTTTACCGACTAAAATCAAATCACACATCCCAGTCGATATAAACTTAGAACCGGAAAAATAAAACCAATTACAAAAGACCATGTCTCGTCATCAAAATCTGCGACATAATTACTTATAGAGTCACATACACTTCCTGCGATGGCATTTTTCAATACTAACACTCATTTTATAGATACAGGTGCTTGATTGATATATAGCCAGACAGGCAGGCAACACTCCCAGGAAAGGCCCGTTCAACAATTCAACTTTATCTGTCACAAAGTAAGTGAATAATACAGCCATCAAAACTGAACTGATCTTCTATGGAAACAAATATCCATTAATAATATATCAAAACACATGATCCGTGCTTTTGATTGTAGCAGAGGATTCCCAATTTTATTCTAATTCAGGAATTGATATGGATGCCTTGCAAGCAGCACTGGAATATAACTTGCCTGAAAAACGATTTGTTTACGGCGACAGCACCATTTCACAACACTCCCTTATAAATATTCCCCTAAACGCACCCAGAAATCCATCACGCAAATGGCCTGAGCTGGTACTCACCATCAATATAAAAAGAAAGTTAACGAAAAAATGAGTTGACAGTATACGTCGTCATTTTTAAAACAGCCTAATCAAAACTCATAAAAAAGGCCTGCAGATGCAGGCCTTTTTAAAATCAATTTGAAGCATTAAAAACTAAGGCTGGATGATTATCCGGTAATCTTCAACTTCACCACGCCTGTAGCTGCCACAAGCATTGCCTGGTTGTCTAGGTTTCATGACGACACGCATCCTGGTATTACCCGTTACTGCATCGGCAGGCAGGGTAAAACTACGAGTTAATGTACCCACTCCAGAATCGGAAACCACCAGTTCATTACCCGCAAACACTCCATCCCTATTATAATCTATCCAGATTTTCCAGTACTCATTTCGGCTGTTAGAGGAATATCCTGGCGTTAGGCTGATGCTATTGCCGGCACGCTCAAGATAAATCGGTCCCAGGTTCCAGAAATCGCCGTAGCCCATTTGAGAACCTGAGTTATTGGTTATTCCAGAAACCGAGATGGATTCAATCCATTCTCTGTTTGTATTGCTAGCAGAAGCATCACAGTAAGCCAGCACAGGAGCGTCAACTACCGTGTATGGTGCCGTCAATGTATGACTCTTACCATGTGGATCTATTACCGATGCTATCAATGTATGCGGTCCTGTAGGCAACATTACCGACAGGTTAGCACCCACACCAAGAGAACCACTGACATCGGAACTCCAGGCAATGACGCTTCCCAGGTCACCACTTTCGGTATCCAGGACTGTGGCACTAAGCTGTACAGCGAGCCCAGCTTCCGAGTTACCACCATTGATACCCGTGGCCAGGGTCAACGCGGGGGGATTGTTAAATGCTACAGTTAGCACGGCGGACTGGGTAGTGGTTTTATTCAGGTCATCCATTGCAGTAGCACTAATGGTATGAATACCCACCTGAAGATTGACGGGTAACTGACTACCAGTTCCAAGATAACCCTGGATATCCGAACTCCAACGAGTCGTTGTAGACAGATCACCATCTTCTACATCCAGTACTGATGCACTCAGACTTATACTAGTGCCTTCAATAATACTGGTATTGTTCAGTGGATTATTAATTGTCACGACCGGTGGGTTATTAAACACTACTGTATGGTTTACTGTCTGTGTTGTAGTTTTGAACTGGACATCAATAACAGTCGCGGTAATTATATGATTACCCACAGTTAACGGAACAGATACAAAAGGTCCTGTTCCAAACTGCCCTACCAAGTTCGAACTCCAGATAATATTTGCAGAAAGGTCTCCCTCTTCCACATCCAGTGCACTGGCAGTGAATTCAGCATGTTGACCTTCGATCACTGAACTACCATTGACTGGATCGGTAATGGTTAAGCTGGGTGGATTATTGAACACTACTTCATGACTGATGGTCTGGGTCGTGGTTTTACCCAGATGGTCGGTGACACTTGCAGTGATGGTGTGCACACCAACAGACAGATTAGCCACCACATGCATGCCAGTACCCAGATTACCTTGCATGTTAGACTGCCAGATCACATCCGTTAAAGTACCGCTTTCGATATCAAAGGCTGATGCATCTAAAATGGTTTCAGTACCTTCCAGAGTAGTGGTGCCGGGCCCAGGATTCAGGATGGTCAGCTCTGGCGGATTGTTAAATATAATCGTTACGTTCACCGACTGACTGGCTGATTTACCAAATGCATCGGTGACGGTAGCGGTCAATACATGATCACCGACAGACAGGTTCAAATCGACAGGACCACCTGTACCTACAAGCCCGTCTATACTGGATGTCCATTGAATGGAGTGATCCAGTGCACCATCTTCATTATCATAGGCATTTGCCGATGTATGCATGACAATACTTTCGATTTCTCTAAATCCATCGTAAGGAAAACTGATATTTACAGCAGGCGCCACATTTTCAATAACAGTAATCTGTACCGACTGCGTCACTGTATTGTTATCCAGGTCGGTGACTCTGGCAGTGATTGTATGTAGACCAGGTTGTAACAATTGTACATTCAACAGGTTGCCAGTACCCAATACACCTGCTACATCTGAGCTCCATTGAACCTGAGCTGACAGGTCACCATTCTCAGGGTCGAACGCATCAGCTATAAGCTCGAACATCTGGCCCTCGATGACAAAAAAACCATCATGAAGATGTAAAATAAACAACTCTGGAGCATATCCGATCATACAACTTGTCGGACGAATGATGGTTGCTTCTGGAAATGCCATGACAAGTTCATCTAACACGATGCATGAAATACGGTTATTGCCAGTTAAGTCGATATAGTTCAACTGAGTAAGCGTGTACAACGGCCCAATGTCTGCAATATCATTATTAGCCAGGCTGATTCTCTGTAACAAATAATTTGGTATATACGCCAAATGCGTAATATCTTGAATACCATTACCAGAAATATCCAGTGATAGCAGCTCATCATATTGTTCAAGGCCGACAACATCGGTGAGTCCGGTATTGCTTAAATCGAGCTCAACCAGGTCGTATGGCTGCCAGGTCATCTGGTTCATGAACTGAGGTATTGGTCCATTTATGGCGATATCACCTAATCCAATTCTGGTTAACTGATTATTCTGATCAAGGATGCCATATAGCTGTTGATAATCTATGTCTGGATTACCGGATAGCCATAAGCTTTCAAGATTTACAAAACCACTTAAAGGTGCTACATCCATAATAGCGTTATTGGACAAATCAAGATCACGTAAGAATGAAACTCTAAGAGGCCCAAACATGCCCAGGGCATCGATATTAGTGAGGTTATTACCTGATACATTCAATGAATCAAGATCAGGGTAATGTTCCACCCCCCATAAATCAATAATACCGGTATTACTTAAATCGAGTTTCGTCAGTTGATATGGATTATTAATCCTATCGTAATAAACAGGGAATGGGCCATTGATTGCAATACCGCCCAAGCCTAGTTTCTTTAACTGCGTATTCTGCTGAATCACAGGTAACAATAAATTGTAATCAATACCTGTATTACCAGATAAATTAAGTGCTTCCAGGTTTCTATACGACACCAGTGGACCGATATCTACAATTGAATTATTTTTCAGGTCTAGCTCTCGAAGTGATCCGAAAACCGCTACGGGCATCTGTGATAGAGGCGCAATATCTGAAATATTATTACCAGCCAGATTTAGGGTTTCTAATTTCTGTAACTGTTCTATACCAAATATATCCTGCAAACCGGAATTGCTCATGTCCAGTTCTGCCAGACTTTGAGATAAATTTAGAACGGCCAACGGAATTAAAGGTGATTTGACATTAATACCCGCAAGGCCCAATCGTACCAGCCCCGGATTCTGAATCAAGATTGGCTCTAATTGCAGGTAATCAATACCCGTATTAGCGGACAAGTTGAGCGCTGTTAATCCATTAAAACCTACCAGAGCTGAAACGTCCGTTATTAGATTATTGGACAGATCAAGCTCACGCAACTGCTGTGGCACATATAAATCACGCGCGAGATCGGCAACAGAATTCAGATTCCAAATATTGTTATTAGCCAGCTTCAGAATTTCTAATTTATCAAATTGATCAATACCATAAACTTCCTGTAATCCTGTATTACTCATATCAAGCTCAAGCAGGCTGGCTGCCAGGTTGGTAATTGCCGAGGGAATGTCTGGAGAGTTAACTTTGATATCAGCAAGCCCTAATCGTTCCAGACCAGGATTCTGATACAGAATCGATTCGAGCTGTATGTAATCTATAACGTTATTTCCAGATAAATTTAATACCCGTAAGATATTTAAATCTTGTAACGCTGCTATATCAGTAATCTGGTTATTTGATAAGTCCAGTTCTCGCAGCTTTTGCTTCATAGGCACAGCAAAGGAACTGATTGGAAGAATATCATGGATATTATTGTTAGCCAGCTTAAGGACTTCCAGGTACATTAACTGCTCTATACCGTACACACCCTGCAACCCGGCATTGCTCATATCCAGCTCAACAAGACTGGTTCCCAGATTGGTAACTGTCAATGGAATATCAGGAGAATTAACTCGGATACCAGCCAATCCCAGGCGTTCCAGTGACAGGTTCTGATTTAGAATCAGATCGACCTGAGAAAAATCAATGCCTGCATTACCAGAAAGATTTAGCTCATTCAATCCAATGAATCCCTGTATTGGCGATACATCGACTATCTGGTTATCAGACAAGTCTAAAACTTGTAATGATTGCTGCATTGATCCGACCGATGAGAGTGAGGCAAGTGGATTAATATCAAAAATATAATTTCCGGCCAGTTTCAAAATTTCTAATTTCTGGAATTGCTCAATGCCATATATATCCTGTAAGCCTGTATTATTCATATTCAGCTCAACAAGATTGGCAGCCAGGTTTGTAATTGCCAGGGGAATGGAGTTTGAATTAACAAAAATCTCTGCAAGACCCAGGCGCTCCAATCCAGGGTTTTGAGTTATCACCTGCTCCAGCAAAAAATAATCTACGCGCGCATTACCGGATAAATCCAACACAGTTAAACCATTGAACCCAGTAAGGGGTGCAATATCCTGGATATTGTTACCTGCCAAATCCAGTTGACGCAGTTGATTAGGAGGCGTGTACATAGGCATCTGCGACAGGGGACTAATATCCTGTATTTGATTACCAGCCAGTTTCAGGATTTTTAGTTTTGCAAAATACTCAAGACCGTAAACCCCATATAAACTCGAAGTACTCATATCCAGTTCAACAAGAGTATTTTCCAGATTCATCACACTACTAGGAATGTATGATGAATTTACAGGAATACCGGCAACCCCCAAGCTCTTCAAACCAGTATTTTGATTCAGAACTGGATTAAGCTGCCCATAATCTATACCTGTATTACCCGATAAATTAAGTACTTTTAAATTATAGTAATAATTAAGTCCCGATGAAATATCTGTTATTTGGTTATAGGACATATCAAGGTGATTTAGCAACTCATTGGAATTAATTAATGAGTTTAAATTCTGTATCTGGTTATCAGATAATTTCAAAACTTTCAGGTTTTTAAATTGCTCTACCCCATCGATCATTTGGAGTCCGGTACTACTCAAATCCAACTCAACCATTGTCTGTGATAAATTAATCACCGACATGGGCATAAAGGGTGAATTAAGATTAATTCCAGCAAGTCCCAACTGCTCCAGATGAATATTCTGATTTAAAAGCGCTTCAACCTGGACATAATCTATATTGCTATTACTCGACAGATTCAGACTGCTCAGTCTATTAAAACCATTCAGTGCAGCCAGATCGACAAGCTGGTTATCGGATAAATCTAATTCGCGCAAACTTTGATTTACTAGCAAAGGATCATTTAAGGCAGTCAATGGAGACAGATCCTGAATTTTATTTCCTGCCAAGTATAGAGCTTCTAGTTTTTGAAATGACTCTATACCTGCGATATCAACAATGCCTGTCCGACTAAGATCCAGCTCGACAAGCCTATGAGATAGGTTTTGTATTACAAAAGGTATATTAGGTACATTAATAGTTATGTCTGCGATACCTAATCGCTCAATGTTAAGATTCTGATTTAAAAGAAACTCAACCTGAGAGAAATCAATATCATTATTACCAGATAGATCCAGGGAAGTAAGACCTGTAAAGGTATTTATTGGATCAATATTAATGATCTTATTATTGGACAGATCAAGCACTTCCAAATCCAGGGCACCAAAATATCCTACGGTTGCAAGTGACGAAATATCAACCAGCTGATTTCCAGCTGCACGTAAAACCTTTAATTCACTATATTGTTCGATACCTGAAAGACTGGTAATGCCTGTATCACTGACATCCAGTTCGATAAGAGTTTGAAACAGATCATATAAATGAGGCACCCCAGGGTAATTAATCGGCACACCCGCCATACCTAATCGAGCCAGCCCAGAATTTTGGTTAATAACTTGTTGCAATTGCATAAAATCTATCGCCGAGTTTCCAGAAACATTCAAAAGCAACAGTTCATTAAAATTTGTTAGCTCAGATATATTTGACAAACTGTTATTTGATAGATCCAGCTCTTCCAGTGGCAAGGGGCCATAAGGACCAGTCAATTGTGAAATATTCGTTAGCTGATTATCCGCAGCCAGTAATTTCTCTAATCGAGTATATATCTGAATTCCTTCTAAGCTATTAATGCCCGTATTACTGATATCAAGCTCAACCAGTGAATTAGACAACAAATAGGGTACGGATCTGACAGGATTTCGTATCTCAGCCACACCCAACCGAATTAAACCAGGGTTTTG
>JBLYYN010000022.1:0-5959 GCA_048550535.1 Gammaproteobacteria bacterium | reverse complement strand
TCCAGCATCTGGATCAGGCCTTTGGGTTTCAGGTCAAAGTGTTCGCGCACCAGTTCGACGATACGTGCATCGTCAATTTTGCCTGTGCCGAAAGTCTCCACCGATATTGAAGTCGGTTCTGCCACGCCGATGGCGTAGGACACCTGAATTTCGCATTTGTCAGCCAGGCCGGCTGCGACAATGTTTTTCGCAACATAACGTCCAGCATAAGCGGCAGAACGATCCACCTTGGATGGGTCTTTACCGGAGAAGGCGCCACCACCGTGACGAGCCATGCCGCCGTAGGTATCCACAATAATTTTACGACCGGTTAGACCGCAGTCGCCAACCGGGCCACCTATAACAAAATTACCAGTGGGATTAATAAAATACTTGGTGTCCTTACTGATCCACTCGGAAGGTAATACGGGTTTTATAATTTCATCCATCACCGCTTCGCGCAAGGCGTCCAGTGTAATATCAGGATTATGCTGGGTGGACAGTACCACGGCATCAATCGCCACCGGCTGGCCATCTTCGTAACGGAAAGTGACCTGGCTCTTGGCATCGGGTCGTAACCAGGACAGAGTGCCGTTCTTGCGTACATCAGCCTGTCGTTTAACCAGTTTGTGAGCGTAGGTGATAGGCGCGGGCATCAGTACATCGGTTTCGTTGCTGGCATAACCAAACATCAGGCCCTGGTCACCGGCGCCCTGCTCGTGGCCTGAGGATTCGTCAACACCCATGGCAATATCCGCAGACTGTTTGTCTATAGAAGTAATAACCGCACAGGATTCCCAGTCGAACCCCATGTCTGAGTGGTTATAGCCGATTTCTTTTACCGTCTGGCGAACTATAGCCTGCATATCCACCCAGGCTTCTGTGGTGATTTCACCCGATAGAATAACCATGCCGGTATTTACCAGGGTTTCACAGGCTACACGTGCCTTGTTATCTTGCTCGAATATGGCATCGAGAATGGCGTCGGAGATCTGATCGGCAACTTTATCAGGATGGCCTTCAGAGACGGACTCGGATGTAAATAAGTGACTATTGCTCATGGTTTTCATTCCTCGGTGCAATCATTAATGCTTAGCAAAACTCATGTAAATATTTAGTAATTGATGAGGAGGATCAGGTCGTGGCAGATGTTTTATTGCCGGAGGTTAATGCCTGCGCTCATTCTTTAGCTTTGCTAGAGACTAATAAATGAGCGCCGTTCAAATATCGATACACCGAGCCTGACAGAGAGATCTGCTGCAGCGCCCCTCAGTGCGGACAGCGATTATAGACGAAATGTATAGAAATGGCTATTGTCAGCTGTAGTGTGCGATGGCCTAGTGTCGAATACCTGGAAGCCTTATTTGACTGATAATTCCCGTAATTCGTTTTTTTCTTCCAGCGTTAATGGTGTCTGGTGACTTTTCTCGATGAGCACTTCCAGTCGTTGTTCACGATGCTGCTGTTGCAGACGATTCAGGGCATCGGTAAATAACTGCTGTTTTTGTGCTTCGTTGTCGGTATCAGGGATGTCCCATTCCAGCAAGCGGGACAAAATGCTGAACTCTTTCTGTCCGCGCCAGCGTTCCAGTAAATTAGACGGTGACGGTGACTGGCTTTGCAGGATGGTTTGATACAGGCTTAACAGCAGATCTGTGCCAGGAACAGGAGACTGATTTAAGCTGTCTGGCATGGGTTGTTGCTGGCCCAGATCCGGGTATTGCAGCAGCAGGGCGATGGCCAGCCGGCCGGGGGTGATGGTAATCTGGTGGCGTGGCGTTTGTCGGGCTTGATACTGCTGAGTCGACGCTGACTCCTGCCGTGGCATATGCGACTGGATGGATGAACGGGTCATGCCAACACGCTGGGCCAGCTGATCGGTGAGTAAATCCTTGAATACGCCATCGGGCAGTCTGCTAATGAGTGGCTTAGCCTTTTCTGCCAGTCGTGAACGAGCATCCACTGAGCTGAGATCCAGGGATTCGGACAGGCTATCCAGTAAAAACTCTGATAAGGGAGTGGCTGATTGCAGGCGCTGCTCGAAAGCCTGCTGACCTTCCTTGCGCACCAGACTATCCGGATCTTCACCATCCGGCAGGAATAGAAAGCGGGCCTGTACGCCATCCCTGAGTACCGGCAGGCTGTTTTCCAGTGCCCGCCAGGCGGCCTTGCGACCTGCCTGGTCGCCATCAAAACAGAAAATCAGTTCCGGTACGATACGAAACAGTTTTTCTACCTGCTCTTTTGAGGTGGCGGTGCCCAGGGTGGCGACCGAGTACGCAATGCCATTCTGTGCCAGTGCCACCACATCCATGTAGCCCTCGACAATAATGAGGCGTGTGAGATCGCGTACCGCCTGGCGGGCTTCATACAGGCCGTATAGCTCCTGTCCCTTGTGGAATACCGGTGTTTCCGGCGAATTCAGGTATTTGGGTTCGCCCTGATCGATAATACGACCGCCAAAACCAATGACTCGTCCTCGGCGGTCCCGGATAGGGAACATGATGCGGTCCCGGAATCGGTCGTAATGACGGTCTTTGGTTTTTTCGATGAGCAGGCCGGCCTGCATTAATCCCTGAATCTGCTCCGGTGTTGCTCCCAGTTGTTGCAGCATGAAATCCCAGCTGTCCGGTGCATAGCCCAGACCAAAGGTTTTGGAAATTTCGCCACTAAGGCCCCGGTTTTTAAGATAATCAACGGCTTTTGATGCAGTTTTTAATTGTTGCTGATATAGCTGACTGGCGGCTTCCAGTATCTGATAGATGGGTTTTTTATTATCCTGCTGCTGCGAATGTCCCTGTTCGCGGGGTACTTCAATGTGATATTCGGCGGCCAGGGCCTCAATAGCATCAATGAAGTCCAGTCGTTCATATTCCATAATAAAACCCAGGGCCGTACCATGGGCGCCGCAACCGAAGCAGTGGTAGAACTGTTTGTTCTGGCTGACGGTGAAGGACGGGGTTTTTTCATTATGGAAAGGACAACAGGCAATGTATTCCTTGCCTCGTTTTTTCAGGGCAACCCGGGAATCAATGACATCAATAATATCCGCCTGGTTCAGCAGATCATCGATGAATTGTTGGGGGATTCGTCCAGCCATGGGTGATATGTTAGCCGCAGAGGCACAGAGAGCACAGAGTTTTTTTAATTATGTATGAATCAACGGTCAGCAAGTGCTGACCGTTTAATATCCAACAGTTCTGTGTACCCAAAGGGCTTGTGCCCTTCGGGTGCATAAATCCTTCGTGGCTCTGTGGTAAACGCTTTAAGCGGCATCCATCAGGGTGTCGAGCAATGAATCCAGGTCGGTGGCCTTGGGTATGACCAGCCAGAACTTGGACAGCTGCTCCTCAAATTCATGCAGAATTTTCTGCCCCCAGTCACTGCCAGTGGCATCCACATAATCCCTGATATTGTTAAATAAATACTTCTTATGCAATTCCATGCGTTCGGTGCTCAAACGGTGGATGTCCAGTAGCTCATGGTTGTATCGATCGACGAAACTGTTGTCGCCATCCATGACAAAGGCGAAGCCACCGGTCATGCCGGCACCAAAGTTGATGCCGGTTTTACCCAGAATGGTGATGACACCGCCGGTCATGTATTCACAGCCATGGTCGCCAATGCCTTCCACCACCGCTTTGGCCCCTGAATTACGAACACCGAAGCGTTCTCCGGCCAGACCTGCCGCGTACAGAGTACCCCCAGTCGCGCCATAGAGGCAGGTATTGCCTATGATGGTGCTTTCCTGGCTGGCAAACTGGCTGCCTTTGGGGGGCGTAATCACCAACTGGCCTCCGGTCATGCCCTTGCCAACATAGTCGTTGGCATCGCCTTCCAGCTGCATATTCAGGCCACCGGCATTCCACACCCCGAAGCTCTGGCCGCAGGTGCCGGTCAATTTCAAGGTGATGGGCTTTTCAGCCATGCCCTGATTGCCATGACGTCTGGCAATTTCTCCGGACAGGCGGGCACCGATGGAGCGATGGATGTTGCGCACCTCATAACTGAATTCGCCGCCGGATTTGGCTTCGATGGCGGGCAGTGCATCTCTCACCATCTGTTCAGCCAGTTCGCCCTTGTCAAAAGGCGTATTGTGGGGCTCGACACAGAACTGTGGTTTGTCTGCAGGCACGCCCGCGTCGGACAGAATCTGGCCCAGGTCCAGTTTCTGTTGCTTGCTGGTGACGCCCGGCAGGGTTTGCAGCAGGTCGGTACGACCAATCAGCTGTTCCAGTTTGCGTATGCCCAGCTGGGCCATCCATTCACGTATTTCCTGTCCGATAAAGCGGAAGTAGTTCATCACCATTTCAGCTTCACCGATAAAGTGCTCCATGCGCAGTACTTTATGCTGAGTGGCAATACCGGTGGCGCAGTTGTTCAGATGGCAGATGCGCAGATATTTACAACCCAGGGCCACCATGGGTCCGGTGCCAAAACCAAAGCTTTCAGCACCCAGGATGGCGGCTTTAATCACATCCAGGCCGGTTTTCAGACCGCCGTCGGTTTGCAGGCGAACCTTGTCGCGCAGGTCATTGGCGCGCAGGGTCTGGTGGGTTTCAGTGAGACCCAGCTCCCAGGGGGAGCCGGCATAGCGCACCGAGGTCAGTGGGCTGGCACCGGTACCACCGTCATAACCTGAGATGGTAATCAAATCGGCATAAGCCTTGGCAACACCAGCCGCTATGGTACCGACGCCCGCTTCGGCCACCAGTTTCACGGACACCAGGGCTTGTGGATTGACCTGTTTCAGGTCGTAAATCAGCTGTGCCAGGTCTTCAATGGAATAGATATCGTGATGCGGCGGTGGTGAAATCAATGCCACTCCCGGCGTGGCATAACGCAGGGTAGCAATCATCTTGTCTACCTTGTGCCCAGGTAACTGGCCACCTTCACCGGGTTTTGCACCCTGGGCCACTTTAATCTGCAGCACTTCGGCGTTCACCAGGTAATGGGGGGTGACACCGAAGCGGCCAGAGGCCACCTGCTTGATCTTGGACATTTTGCTGGTGTTGAAGCGGGCCATGTCTTCACCGCCTTCACCGGAGTTTGAGCGACCGCCAAGGGTATTCATGGCAACCGCCAGGGCTTCGTGGGCCTCGGGAGACAGTGCACCCAGGGACATAGCCGCTGAATCGAATCGTTTGAAGATGTTTTCTATCGGTTCGACTTCATCGATGCTGATGGGACTGATGTCTTTTTTCAGCTGGAACATGTCACGCAGTGTGGCCGCCGGGCGCTCATTCACCAGTGTGGCGAATTTGAGGTAATCGTCGTATTTACCCGAACGAACAGCCGTGTGCAGGGTCTGGATGACATCCGGGTTGTAGGCGTGGTATTCACTGCCATGGACATATTTGAGTAAGCCACCCTGGCTGGTTTGTTTGCGATTGTTAAATGCCAGTTTGGTCAGGGCACGGGTATCGGTTTCAATATCGGCAAAGTCGGTGCCCTGGACTCGGCTGGTGGTGTTGTTGAAACAGATATCCACTACTTCATCGTGCAGGCCGACGATTTCATAGAGCTGGGCTCCGCGATAACTGGCGATGGTGGATATTCCCATCTTGGAGGTGATTTTGAACAGCCCCTTGTTAATGCCCTTACGGTATTTATCACCCACATCGGAGGGCCTGGAATCGGCAGACAGCTCATGGGTGCTGATCATGTTTTGCAGGACTTCATAGGCCAGGTAAGGGTAGATAGCGGTGGCGCCATAACCCAGTAGCACGGCGAAGTGGTGCGGGTCGCGTGCGGTGGCGGTTTCAACAATGATATTGGCGTCGCAGCGCAGACCATCCTCAATAAGACGATGATGCACGGCACCGGTGGCGAGCAGGGCATGGACCAGCAGCCGGTCGTTGGCAATATTGCGATCTGAGAGAACGATGATCACCTTGCCATTTTTCACAGCCGTGCTCGCCTGGTCGGATATTTGCTGGATGGCCGTTTTTAAATCGGTGTTGCTATCGAAGCAGAGGTC